>JAKAPZ010000047.1 GCA_021822985.1 Thermoplasmata archaeon
AAGATCCACACCTACGACCTTTCCGGTAACTCCCACGCTGGATGCTGCCCTGATACAGTCGAGTCCTGCTCCTGATCCAAGATCGACCACAATATCGGATTCCATGACAGAGGAGAGTCCGACCGGGTTTCCGCAGCCAAAGGATTGCCAGTTCGTATCTCCCAATTTATTCTGCATTTCTCTGTTGGGCCCGTCTGAGCATGATGAGCCTCCACAGCAATCACTTTCCCCGGCTTTGCATTCATCCGTCAGAACAATGCCGGGTGAGCAGCATGATGAATTTTCACTGCTTCCGGTTTTTCCTGAGATCCTCTCCGAATATCTCTTCACAACTTCTTCTTTTAAGTTTTTACTCATCTTACCACTTACTTGAGTGAGTGGTAAGTATATATATTAGATTTTTCTTACTTGAACTATAAGTAGAAGGTAGCAGATATGAAAACTGCAGACAAAACCGGAACCGTCAGTTACCGGAAAATGATTGAAAATATCCTCCCCCAGATGTTGAACGTCGGTATTCCCCTGAATGAAGGCAGAATATATCTTGCCCTGCTTCTGGAGCCAGACATATCTGCATCTAGATTGTGCGAAATAACAGGAATTCCTGACTCCAAGATATATGGATCAACTGAGAATGCAGTGAAGCTGAACATGATCGAAGTGCAGTATGGCGTACCGAAAACGTACAGGGCAACTCCACCTTCAGCTCTCATGGCAGAAGTGAAATCCTTGCTTAAAGACAGATATGAAAATAGTATCAGCATCAGCGAAAGCATTGAGGATAGGCTTCAGGAAATATGGATCGGTATGAATGAACATCTGTCCGCTGATAACGGCATCGAGATAGCGTACGTTGTGAAAGGGGCCATAAACATACAGTCCAAAATGAAGGAAATGATAATTTCCGCAAAGCATGACATAATGGCTTTCATACCTGATCATGGCAAATTCCTCACAGTCCGTGAACAGCTTCTGGAAGCAAAGTTGAGAGGTGTGAATATAAAATTGGCTCTGCCGCAGGAAGCTTTGAAAAGACTTCCCGATGACAGCCATAAATATTTCAAACTTTTTGCATTGTATCCGCAATGCCGTGGAACATGGCTGCTGCTGGTGGATGAAAGACTGTTGACAATTTCCAGCATGGGATCAGACGCAGAAATATCTGCAATACTGACCAGAGACAGAGTCCTCGTGCAGATGTCAGAGGCATACTTTGAGAATCCATCCTGCTGCTTCACAGTTTGAATGCTGGCATTCCGGAAAGATTGCCAGTTTGATCAAAAATATAGAATGAAATCGAATTTAGATTTAATCAACGAAAATAACAAGTAAATTATGCTTCCTGTGAATGATATTTAATTCTCTTTAACCTTTAATTAATGATTTGGCATGTGGTAATGAGATGAATAGAAATGGAAAATGTAACAGATAAACCCGAAGTACATAGAGGATTGGAAGGAGTTATTGCAGCAAGCACAAACATTGGCTACGTCGATGGACAGGCCGGAATGCTCTCATACAGGGGCTTTGATGTGAAAACACTTGCAGAACAGAGCAATTATGAAGAAGTTTCTTTCCTCCTCATGTATGGGCACCTTCCAACAGAAGAGGAATATAAGAAATACGTAACAAAACTCAGGGAACTATCGGAACCTGATGCTAACATTTACGAACTCATAAGAAAGATAGGCGCAAAGACACATCCGATGTCAACTTTGAGGACAGCAGTATCCTACATGGCATCTTCAGACAGTAGGGAGAACTCGGAGAATCTGCAGGATCAGGAAGGTATGGCCATAAACCTGATAGCAAAACTGCCTGCCATTGTGGGTGCAATCCACAGGGTTTATTCAGGCAGGGACATCATCCTTCCAGACAGGGAACTCGGATATGCAGCAAACTTCTTCTATATGTCCATAGGAACAAGGCCTGATCCCATGGAGAGCAAGATAATGGATACTGCCCTCATACTTCATGCGGATCATGGAATGAACGCATCCACATTCTCGGCTCTGGTCACGATTTCTACACTTGCTGACATGTACTCAGCCATAACCACTGCCATAGGAACCCTGAAGGGAAGCCTTCATGGAGGGGCCAACGAGAGGGCCCTCAGGATGATACAGTCCATAGGGTCACCTGAAGCAGCAGAAGAAAAGCTGAAGAATATGATGGAGAAAAAGGAGAAGATCATGGGATTCGGGCACCGCGTATACAAGGTGTATGATCCCAGGGCAAAGATCCTGAAACAGTATGCAGACTACATAACACAGAAGAATGACAGGAATCTCTATCTCACAGCAAACAGAATAGAGGAACTCATGATAAACAAGCTGGGAAGCAAAGGCATATTCCCAAACGTTGACTTCTATTCAGGCATGATATACAACGCCCTTGGATTCAAGACGGAAATATTCACGCCCATATTCGCTGTGGGAAGAATATCCGGATGGGCTGCAAGATCCCTTGAATACGCCGGAGATAACAAGCTTTTCAGGCCAAAAGCACTCTATACCGGAGAAAAGGGACCACTGAAATATGTGCCCATCCATGAGAGATAAGCAGGAACATGAGGGGCATTTTCCCTATGTTCCGGATACATCAGCAATACTGAGCGGAAAGATCGATCTGCTCTCAATGGATTGCGTCCTGCCTTCAGGCGTTGTGGGCGAGATCAGGAAGGGGCGAATGGGCAGGATCATGGAAAACACCCTCATGAGCCTCACGGTAATGTCCCCGAAGAAGATCTTTATGGATAAAATTACAACTGCAGCAAAACATACAGGTGATCTTCCCTATCTGAGCCAGGTTGACATGGAAATACTTGCAGTTGCCATGGAGGTACATGGAACTGTTGTTTCAGACGATTATTCAATGCAGAATGTCTGTTCTTCCTCCGGCATAAACTTCATGGGATGCGGAATAGAATCCATCACCAGAAACATAAAATGGGGCTATGTCTGCAAGGGCTGCGGAACAAAATTTGATAAGGTCGATACATCCTGCAGGATATGCGGGCACAAAATAACCAGATACCCAATAGATCAAGGAGAACTCTGATCAGAGAAGCGGATACTTCGATGTAATTATATCAATGATCTCCTCCGGGGCAGGCCCTATGCCTATGCATGTGACCGTTCCGGGATCGACCTGTGTCTTTCCCGCATCGCTGATAACCGTGGTGAAAAGCCCAAGTTCCTCGCACTGGGCCTTCAGTGCATATATCTCATGAATGTTCTGAAGCCTGATCACAATTTTTTTCTGCCCGCCTGATTCCCAATCCCTGAATATTTTCTTGTTGTGCTTCATGGACCAGAGTGCACAGTTCACCGCAGCATGGGATGCCTGAGCTGCAATCTTCCCCTTGCCCATATCCAGATCCTTCCTGATCCCTATAATGATCTTGACTTCCGTTACCATGGCACATCCTTCCATTTCATCCTGTATGCCAGGATATTCACTGACCTGTGCAGAGCAGGCGTCAGTATGAGTATGATTATTATGTCTATGAAATCGCCATAAAGAGACATGAAAAAGGGATATGTGAATATGAATGAGAACAGGAATGCCACAATTACGAAGGGCCACATGTCCATGATGTTTCCCTTCTGGCCCTTGGACATCCCGAGCCTTCTCTTGATGAAGGAACCAAGCAGGTCACCTGTCAGCGAGCCCCATGCCAGAATTATGCATTCGAAGAGAAGATATGGATATCCCGGATCAAACGGAAACAGGGAATAATGATCCAATATCATATAAGCAATAAATCCCGCAAGGGCCCCTATGGCTATTCCCCCTAAATATCCGCTTACTGTTTTTCCGTCCCCGAAAATTCTCTTTCCGTCTATGAAATTCCTGCCTATGTCCATGCGCCACTTCCCTCCTGCTATGACCGCACCAGGATTGGCTGCAAGAGCAGGAATAAAGGCAAAAATGCCCACGAGTGCCTCATAAACTATGTTCAGCATGATTTTCTACTGCTCTCAGTATATCGGCTTTGGTTATTATTCCTTTCAGTTCGAGCAGATCCATCACAAGAACAGCGTTTGAGAACCTGAGCATTGGATATATGGCAGATACCGGAGTTTCCATGGGAAGCTGGGGGAGTGGTGCGCTCATTGTCCTTGATATGGTCATCTTCTTGAGATTCTCAACAGAGGCCCCCTTGATGAGCAGCTCGTTGATGTCACCCTCCGAAATTGTTCCGATGACCCTCCCATCCGTTGAAAGAATGGGAACCTGTGATATTCCCTGATCCTTCATCAGATCCATGGCTTTGAATATGGAATCTGTGGGATGTGCAGTGAATATTTTCTTTGTCATTATGTCCAATGCCCTCAAATCCATCCTGTCCGCTTTCTTTGAATAATTGTACAGGTATGCGTATATCTTCTTCACGTTCTCATAGGTCGGATTTATGTCACCCTTTTCCATCCTTGCTATATAGGACTGGCTCACGCCACACACTCTGGCCATTTCCTTCTGGCTTATTCCAAGATTCTTTCTCATCTTTCCAAGATCCTGTACGCTGGGTAACATGATAATGTCATTTCATTTTAGGTAATATTTTTATCCCATCCAGACAGAATTTATTATTACCTTAAGTAATAATAATTTTATTTCCATCAGGAAATACGAGGTCAACGCATAAAGATTCATGAAGCATCATGGATATGAAACTGAAAGATACAGAAATCCTGATCACAAATATTTTCCGGACAAAAGAGAGTGACAAATCAAAAAATAATGTTTTCAGAAGATACCAAATTCATAGTTCCCATAACTCACCTTGGTTGAGTTTTCTAATCTGTTGAAGAATATAGTTTCAAGAACAATTTGAACTGCATTCCTGATTATTTCCCTTCCAACAAATACGGATTGGATGTATTTTGATAATTGAATGGGATCACAGTATTCGGGTACATCCTGACCGGATATGCGGTGCATTTTATGTCTCCTGCCATGTTTATCTATTCTGGTTATTGATGGCTTTCCGTCAGACATATAAATTTCGAAGTTGTTCGGCTCTGACATTTTTTTGCGGCCTTTGCCGGCCCTAATTCTGGCTACAAATGTATCAAAAACATACCTGTCATTTCCAACGTCTTCGTAATGGATAGAGTCTCCTTCAAACATTTTATTCAACATGTTATTTTGACGGAAACTTAAAAATATATCGATTTTTCCAAAATTGTGTGATATTCATTAAACCAGCATGATATTGAAAACTCATATCTGAAAAATAAAGGAGGCAGGATGAAAGGTAAAACTTACTTTCATGGAAAATCTCCTGATGTTCACCGGGCTTCAATTTCTCGTATTGCTGTTTGTGTTCCCTGTGATCTGGATATTGTTTTTCTCCCCCTTTATCTCATAGGCCCTGCCATTCTTCTCCCCCATGTCGGAAGGGTGTCTTTTCCTGTATTCATTCAGCTGATCCTCAAGTTCTCTGATCTTTTTGTTCTGTTTGTTGACAATCTTCTTCAGATTCTCGTAAGCACGCTGGAATTTATCAATAATTTTCTGATCTCGTGTGGTGTCTGCAGTAAGATAAATCATACTGAAAATATAATATGTTGTTCTTTCGGTTCACAACAGAGGTTCTGATTAGGGAACGTGCACACAACACTGACCTGTTACCTTTATCTGCATCCCGTTTATTCTGCTTTGTTGAATTAAAGAAATTCTTACTCCCGGTACCGCATCCTCTAACGATACTATTCTTTGAACGTTCAATTATATTTTACTACCATTAGACATATATGTATTTTTCTACTCTCCACTTATGTTAAACAAAGAGAGTGAGGAAAAAATTCGTATATATTTCATCAGGAAAAATTTGATAAATATTATCACTGTCTTAACCCTGATTACAGTATCACTGATCGCTGTGATATCCAATAATAACTTATTCGTTTATATCGTTTCTTTTTTTCTTCTCGTTTTTGTCCTAAGTATTTCTGCCTTTATGGTTTCTCAAACAGAGAAGCGTTTCAGAGATGTTGAAGCTGGTTATATTCACTATTTTTTTGACTCTCTCTCATATTTAATATTCTTTATACCTTTTCTTCTTTCATCTTTTATTATCAATAGTGGTGATCACAACTTCGTATTACGCGCAATATATATTGATGTTTTTTTGCTATTGATATTAGTAATTGCTTTATGGAATCCTTTTCTTTCAGTATGGAAACGAAGAAGCTTGCCTTTACAGGAACAAAAACTACTTTCTCAGATTTTTGAATTATCCAAAAAACTTAACGTCACCATCACCGGAGTGAGAGTTATAAACTGGAAGCAGGTTAAGATAGCTAATGCTTTCCAGACCGGTTTAAAGAGCTACTATATATTTATCTCCAATTTCCTTTATGAAAATCTTAGCTACGATGAGAATTTGGCCGTAATTGCGCATGAAATGATACACGCTTCTAAAAATCACCTGCGAAAAATACTCACGCTTGAGGAGGGTATTTTCTTCATTGTTATCAACATATTTCTTTTGGCCCCGACATTTTCTGATAGCATCATTACTCAACTTTTCCTGATAGTTATAGCCCTTTCCATTTTATTTATAGGCATTTCTTTGTTTTTGCCTTTTCTAAGGAGAAAATACGAAAGAGAAGCAGACGTTTATGGGGCTGAGTTTACAAGTGCTGACGCACTCATTCACGCTTTAATCAAGATAGGAAACCTTAATTTGGCTCCCCTAAGCACTTCTAAATTGTGGAATTTTTCTCATCCGGACATAAATACCAGAGTGAAGTATCTTAATTCTTTGAAAAAAGGAGAGGCGTGAGTGTTGAAATTATCAAAAAAATACGAATGCCCTGGAGCAAGCTTCAATTTTCGATAGATTTGTCTCATACTTAACTGATACAATTCTATTAGACATTTTCCAAAAACTCCATTCTGCCACTTCAACTTATGGTTGTCATTGTTGAGCAATATCTCGTATTTTTCATGTCCGAATGACAGTATGCTGACAGGGGAACCTTTATCCATGCCTGTTTCATGTTCATCATAATGTCCACATTAAGAGATTTCAGCCTTTCGGAAATACATGAAACGATCAGGAACCATGATATTCTGCCTGAGATAGATCAGTCAATTGGCTGGGAAGCCCTGAGGCCCATGATCAGGGCATTATTTCTCCAGGGCCTGTACAACATAGTAGACGGGAAGCTTGAAAAAGAACTGTATGATCGCATATGGTTCCACAACTTCCTCCACTATCCTGAGAAGAAGCCTGTACTCTCCGGGCATCCTCAACAGGCTCTCCAGCACAGGAATGGACAGGCGCATCTGATCTGAGATATGGAAACAGCATGACTCACCTGGAATTGTGATCAGGAATGGCGCAGGGAATCAAAAAAGGAGATCGAAAGATGGGATATTCACACAGAAGGATGGAAAGAATTTCATCGGGTAAACGCGTCACTTCTCACAGTGTGCTGATATTCCCCTTATATGCGCATGATATTTCCTGAAAAGAATGTATCGCTTCTGGCATCCTGTCCATAGCAGGCCCTGTGGCTTTCCTGCCTATATTTTTCATAATCAACAGGAATTTAATACCCGACATGGAAGGAAAAAATATAATCATATATTCATATACAGTAAAGATTCAATGGATAAAGTTCAGCAGGAACCAAGGCAGAAATTTATAAGGAAGAGAAGCCCGATTGTATTTTTCATCATTGCAGTTATACCATCCGTTATTTTTGAGTTGCTCTACATTTACTTTGGCCTGTATGAGATGCTATTCGCCATACCGCTTTCCATATTCGTGAGCCTTCATTATACAGGTTACTGGGGAATAAAGGTCAGGCTGAAGCATGGAATACCCGTGATCATAGTGCTCTGGATCCTGTTCACTGCCATAGCCGTGCCTATCTCATATGTGAATATTAACACAATCTCGGAACCCACCACCCATAACGGATCTGTGGTTGTGGGAATATCCCCTTACACGGGATACAATTCCACCCATGATATATATGCAAACTTCACCGGGCTTTCCCCCAATGTGACATTCCACCCATCCTTTACCATATATACCTCACCGGATTTCCAGAACCAGTCATATATTTCATTCCAGAATGCCACTGCACCACATGGCTACATGAACCTCAGCCATACATTCACAAATCTCCCTGCAGGAACATATTATGTGGTCGCTACGCTTAATTACTCCAAAGGAAACATAACAACCGGATTCGTCAGGGGCCCCATCAATCAGGATGAATTCTCATACACCCTGTTCTTGCTTTACAACTATATACCCCTCTTCGGACTTATCACAATCCTGTACATAGCGGGCCTGTTCATAGCCAGATCACTCTCCAACAGTGCATCAAAAAGATACCTGTATTCAAGATAAATATTAGGTGGATAAATCTATATATTTACAAGAAATATACATATATGGTTGAAACCAGAAAAATACAGGTGACTGGGGGATCTACTTTTATAATTTCCATTCCCGGGCAGTGGGTCAGGGAGAATGGCATGGACAAGGGAAGCGCTGTTACCATCGCACAGGAAAACAGCAGCCTGGTTGTCAAGCCCGAACAGTATACAGAGAAGGAAGTTGCAAGAACTATAGAGCTGGGTGAAAAGTACAGTGAGGGCCTTCTCCAGAGAATACTCATATCATCCTATATTTCCGGTTTTGATTCCCTGAAAATCATCAGCAGGACGTACATCAACGCCGCCCAGAGAGACATAATAAAGAAATTCACCAGGGTTGCCATAGGTGTTGAGCTCCTGGAAGAGACTGCAATGTCCATAACGCTGCAGAACGTTCTTGATTCAAGATCATTCCCTACCATGAATGCA
>JAKAPZ010000048.1 GCA_021822985.1 Thermoplasmata archaeon
AGGCCCCTAAGTCCAAGGCTCTTTCTTCCTGATTCCTCAAAGGTACCCTTCAGGAGAACAATGGAACCGTCACTTCCTGCCGAGATCATGAATCCGGATGGAAATATGGCAGTCTCGTTGAATGCATCCTTCTTACCGGTTCCTTCAAGTACGTTTCCGGCAGCAAAACCAACTCCTGCTTTCCCTGACATGACATCTGCAGCAAGTTCCTTCTTTCCCGCTTTCAGCAATAATGGCAGTATGATGGAATTGTTCATGTACACATAATAGGCCACTGATGGCGAGTATTCTGCAATCTGGAAGAGTATTGCATCATAGCTGGCCCTGTCCAGATCTGCTCCCCCGCTGGATGCAGGAAGATTTGCCCCTATGAATCCCTGTTCCCTCAGGGCGCTGAATACCTTTTCCGGTATCCTGCTCCTCTCTATGTTCAGCGCTATGTCCCTTATGTTCTGTTCGCAGAACTGTTTCACGTTATCCAGAAGCATCTGTACCTGATCATTCATTGCCATCACCTTTCAGTATCATTCTTGATATGACTATTTTCTCGACTTCACTTGTGCCTTCCCATATTTCCATGATCTTGGAATCCCTGAAGAATCTCTCCAGCTTTGTGGATATCCCCATCATTCCTGTGATCTCCATGGCTGTTTCCGCGCAGAATGCTGCAGTCTCTGATGCATATCCCTTGGCCATGCTTGTTATGGTGGGGTTCGGTTTGTAGTTGAACAAGTAGGATGCTGCCTTGTACATGAGAAGCCTTGCAGCTTCAGTTCTTGTTGCCATCTCCGAGAGCTTGAACTTCAGTTCCTCGCTTACTGAGATGCCGTTCTTTTCCTGTTCCATCAGGAATTCTGTTGCCATGTCAAGGGCCCCCTGTGCTATTCCTATGGATTGAGCAGCCACGAACACTCTTGATATGTTGAAGAATTCCATAACATAATAGAATCCCTTTCCTTCCTCTCCGACCAGATTCTCCTGCGGAATCTCCACATTGTTGAATACGAGTTCTGCAGTGTTGGTTGCCCTCACACCGAGTTTTCCCTTGAGCTGTGATGATGAAAAGCCCTTGAATGCACTCTCAACCACAAGAACGCTCAGTCCCCTGTGCCTCTTGGATGGGGGATTCGGTTCAGCGGTTCTCACAAGCGTGACGAAGAAATCCGCTATGGTGCCGTTGGTGATGAACATCTTTGAACCGTTCAGGATGTATTTACTGCCATCCTTCTTTGCATTGGTCTTCAGCCCTGCCACATCGCTTCCTCCTCCGGGCTCGGTCACTCCCAGGCCCATTATCTTCTTGCCTGCAGCAACGGGTGCAAGGTATTTTTCCCTAAGGTAATCGCTTCCATGGAGCATCAGTATCTCAGCACCAAAATAGGGAACAGTGGCAGAAATTCCAAGACCGGGATCTACCCTGCACAGCTCTTCAATGCCAAGCATGGTCTTCCATGGATTCGTAAAATCAATTATTCCGCTATGAAGGGCCTTCAGCCTCAGATCATCGGGATATTTCTCCTCAATGTCATGTTTCAGGGCAATGTCCTCCCTGAACTCCTTCAGTGCGAATTCCCTGACTTTACCCTTATATTCTTCAAGTTCAGGGGAGAGATCAAAATCCATTCACTCAGCCTCCAGAACCACTGAATAACCCTGTCCTCCTCCGACACAGAGTGTTGCAACGCCGTATTTCTTTCCCTTCTGCCTCAGGAGCCTTGCAAGTGTGCCCAGTATTCTTGAACCGGTTGCACCAAGCGGGTGGCCGATGGATATGCCTCCGCCCATAATGTTGATCTTCTCCCTCGGTATATTGAATGACTTCATCGCGTTGAGGGCCACCACTGCAAAGGCTTCGTTGACCTCCCAGATATCGATATCATCGGCTTCGAGTCCTGCCCTTTTCAGTGCCTTCTCTGTGGCTGGAACGGGGCCCATGCCCATGATGCTCGGATCTACACCTGCAACGGCAAAACTTCTAATTTTAGCCATGGGTTTGAGTCCGTAGCTTTTCAGGGCATTGTCTCCCATTATAAGCGAGAAAGAGGCCCCTGCATTGAGAGGTGATGAGTTTCCTGCCGTGATGAGTCCATTTTCCTTGTAGACGGGCTTGAGTTTCTGCATCTCCTCATAGGTTGCCTCCTTCCTGACCGCCTGATCCCTGTCCACAACCATGGAGGAACCTTCATATTCAACTTCCACAGGGAGAATTTCATCCTTGAAATAGCCCTCATCATAAGCTTTTGCAGCCCTCATATGGCTTTCATAGGAATATTTGTCCATTTCTTCCCTGCTTATGCCTGTGAGTTCGCCAAGCTTCTCAGCTGTGGCTATGACATTGTATGCAATGCTCATCTGGTACTTTGCATATTCAGGCCTCACAAGAAGCCTCATGTTTGGTTTCACATGGGGATTGTTTCCAAGTGGAACGTGTGTCATGTGATCCATTCCTCCTGCCATCACTATATCGGTCTGCCCTGTCATGATCTCCATTGCTCCGATTGTTATGGCATTCAGGGAGGATGAACAGGCCCTGTCAAGGGACATGCTTGGAACATTGAACGGAAGCCCTGCAAGGAAAGCCTGGTGCCTTCCCCCATACGTCCAGTTCTCGTCTGCCTGCAGTGCTGAACCTGTTATGACATCTCCGATGTCTTCAGGTTTTATTCCTGTCCTCTTTATGATATCCTTGATAACCATTCCTGAAGCTTCATCCATTCTGATGGAATTAAAAACATCTCTTTCAGGCTGGGTTGGTCTTGATCTTGAGAAAGCTGTCCTTCTCATATCCACAATGTGAACGTCCTGCACCAATATTTCACCATCATGTAATACAGTGCATGGATATATATATTTTCGATATCGACATACGAAATCGACATATTATTATCCAAAGACCTTATACGGGGCATGGAGCAAATATTTAGACTGATGTTTGCATCCAGATTGGAGGTATCAGATTGGCGCTTAACATAATTGTCCTCATAAAACAGATAATAGACATAGACCAGATAAGAACCGATCCAAACACGGGTGAACCCGTTACACAGGGTATTCCTTTCAGGGTTGAGAATCTCAGCAAGAATGCCATTGAGGCTGCAGTCCAGCTCAAGGAGAAAAATGGCGGGAAGGTCACCGGCATCATATTTGGAACCGACAAGGCCAATGCTGCAATGAAAGAGGCCTATGCCATGGGTGTCGACGACGGAATCATTATTACAGGATATGCAGGGAACAATCCATCCCTCACGGCACATGTCATTTCTGAAAAAATAAAATCAATATCTGATTACAATGTAATCATTCTTGGAAACCAGTCTGCAGATTCATACACAGGTGTACTTCCCGGACTTATTGCGGGAAAACTTTCTGTCCCCATTCTTGGAAATGCAGTCAGCATAGAGGCAGAAGACGGAAAGATAAAGATCAGGAGGGCCCTTGAGGATAAGGATCAGATTATTTCTGCCCCGACTCCATGCGTCGTCTCGGTGACGCAGGAAATAAACCAGCCCAGGCTTCCGCCTGTACTTCAGATCATGGCAGCAGGAAGAAAACCAATCAAAACGGAGCAGCCATCCCTTGTTGACATACATGCAGGAAAGGTTCTCAGCAATCTTGCTCCAAAGAGCGAGAGAAGGAGGCAGATTTTCGAGGATGCATCAAAGGGCAGTGAAGAGGTTGCAAAAGCCATAAGGAGTGAGATCAAATGAAATTTCTTGTTTTTTCCGATATTGGAAAGAATGTGGCAGAGATAGCCACAAAGCTCAGGGACCTTGGAGAAGTGCACAGCTTCACCATGAAGAACCAGAGGGAAACTGTCCTTAAATCAGGATCAAAGAGACTTGTCCTTCTTGAGGGGACACCCTTTTCGGGAAATGTTTCCGGAGCATTGATTGGATCGGATTTGCCAACATATGATTATGTGTTCATATCATCCACACCGCTTGGAAGGGAGGTTGCTGGACTCATATCCGCAAGCACAGGAAATACCATAGCTTCTGAAATTTTTGACTTTTCCATTGATAATGACAAAATAAAGACAAAGAGATTCTTCTTCGGAGGAAAGACCATAATGGAGGAGGAGAATTCTTCAAAGATCGTCACAGTTACGCCGGGATCCTTTGAACCCTCGGAATCCGCAGAGACAGCACAGGAAGAAACGCTTGCCCTTTCAGACTCACATGAAAAACTCATAGAAGAAAAGGACAGGGAGAGTAGCGGAACAAACATAGAAGCTGCGGGAATAATTGTTTCTGTTGGAAGGGGAATTGGATCGAAAGAGGCAATCGAGAAGATCATGCCCCTTGTATCTGCCACAAGAGGGGAAATCGCGGGATCAAGGCCGGTCTGCCTTGACTACAGGTGGCTCTCGGAGGAGAGACAGGTGGGCCTTTCAGGAAAGAAGGTCAAGCCAAGAGTGTACATAGCCCTTGGAATCTCGGGCCAGATACAGCATATAGCTGGAATGAGGGGCTCGAAGATCGTGGTGGCCGTGAACAAGGATAAGGATGCGCCCATATTCCAGGAATGCGACTACGGCATAGTTGGAGATCTTTTCCAGATCGTTCCAAAGATAGTGGAAAACCTGAAAAAATGATTTTCCATAAAAATTATTCTGTTTTGCTCTTGGATCTCACTGAGAATGGTCAAAGTTTTTTCGATATCTTTCAAAAATTTACTGTTATCTGAACAAAACTCTCGGCTCATATCCTGATCATTTCTGATAATTCATCTGTTTTCGATCCCCTATAAGCTGTCACATTTTCTCCCGTCTTTGGAATCCTAATAGAATCTAATATGTATACCCATACACACAGAACCTCTGGTATTCAGTTACAAACAAATTTCGCTGATGAGCTTTGGAATTCAACATCAAGTGTATGGAGGTGTAGGAAGGATCGTCCATCTCCATGCTATACTGATGTTCAACTGATTTCCGGTTACATAATAGGGGCCAATTTCGAACACCGGTGTGAAATGCAATGTGAAATTCATTGAATAGTTTCCTGCCTTCATATAATGCTGGGTAGCCGTTGTGTAATTATAATACGTGAAGATTGAATACATTCCTCCATAACTGCATATGGGCCCTGGCACTGAATTTTGATCTGAATAGCCCAGTGGGTTGTTTGGGGTTCCATAAACATTGCTTGAAGATAAGGCTGTGAGTATGTTTGAATCGTTGTATGCTGACACGTTCATGAGAATGGGGCCACTGGATGAAAGTGTTATTTTTCCTATTTCCAGGGCCATTGAATTATAAGGAAAAGATAGATTCTCGTTTAGAATGGAAACAGAAAACGTAAAGGGATTTATGGAAAACCCATAGTAACTTAGAGGTTGGGTACCTGTACTGTTTCCATTAACGGCAGCGCACAAAAAAATGCTAAAATCACCCTGTGACTCTGTGAAATTATACTTATTGAAGAATGTGCCAAAACCATTACAGTTTGCATAATATTTTTGTGCGTTTCCATACGCACCTTTGGACTGAACCCACCCATGAGGTTCATAAGAGTATGAAATACCCGTAAATATGACCATTGAGAGCAGGGAAAATACTATCAGCGAAATTATAAAAATTTTTATGTTTTTTTTCATCTCATTATACCTCATTTACTGTTTGCTTGCTATATACATTGGCATCGATATTGCTGTGCTGTACATAGGAACTTTTGATATACTGGCAGGATATGTGACTATATAATTATAATTTCCTGTTGATGAATCATAACTGACGTTCATCACAGTCATAGCTAATGTGTGTAAAGAAGTTCAGTGTTGGGTTTCTATTTGTAGATAATTCATGATATCACAATTTGTTAAACGCAGCAAAAATATATAGAAAAATATGAAGAATTGTGTATACGAAATACCATAGGTTAATATTGGACTATATTAACACTAATAATAATTTTATATTTTCCGGCAATTTAGGATCATGTCAGATGAGAGAATAGTATGGCTAAACGGTGAGTTCATAAATGAGAGCGCAGCAAAGGTTCCGATACTCACCCATTCACTGCAGTATGGAAGCGGTATTTTTGAGGGAATAAGAGCATACGAAACAAAAGATGGACCAGCAATTTTCAGGCTTCAGGAACATGTTGACAGATTTATGAACACAGCAAAGATATACAGAATGAATCTTGGCTTCACTGCAGACCAGATAAGGGATGCGATCATTGAAACCGTGAAGAAAAACAAACTGAAATCAGGCTACATAAGGCCATTCGCATTCTATGACGACAGCAGGATAGGCGTAGGCGTTACGGGAAAGAAGGTGAGCACTTTCATAGCTGCTGTACCTTTCGCAAAATACTTTTCAGAAGCAGACAAAGGGTTGAAATGCAAGGTTTCATCCTGGAAAAGAATAAATTCATCCATACTGCCAGTACAGGCAAAAGCCAGCGGAAACTACATAAACTCAGTCATTGCAATGCTGGAGGCCCATCAGGCAGGTTTTGATGAGGCAATACTCCTCAATGGAGACGGTTTTGTTGCTGAGGGCCCCGGAGAGAATATCTTCCTTGTGAAGAATGGCGAGATCATTACACCGGGAAAGGACAGTGCCATACTGCTGGGAATCACAAGAGAATCAATCATAACTGTGGCAGAGGAACTGGGGTACGAGGTCAAAGAGAGATTTGTACACAGGGAAGAACTCTACACTGCTGATGAGGCATTCTTCGTGGGAACAGCTGCTGAGGTAACGCCCATAGTGGATGTTGACGGAATAGTGCTTGGAGACGGAAAAACCGGGAAGATCACTGCAAACATCAGGGAAAAATACTTCTCTGTTGTCTCAGGAAAGAATGAGAGCCACAAGAACTGGCTCACCTACGTGGGATAGAATTGAAAATATTTCCATACCTTCCCATATCCACATGGGTGTAAATGCCCATTGAATTTTTCTTCACCATTCCATCCTTTCCATTTATTCCTTTTCCCCTCACCATATTCATGCACATTTTCTCTTCGGTCTCAATCCTGCTGTAGTGAAATTCATGCCCGAATATTCGCATACCTTTCCTGTAATAGGGATTGCTTGATTCAGGAAACATTTCAGTATAGCTGAGGACGGGCCTCTTCTCCATGATGGATCTGCCATCGAATATGCCTGCCATGTCATATTCCTTTCCTCCTGCGATCATGCCTTTCATCATATACATTGCACCGCCGCATTCCCCGTAGACATATCCGCCATTTTCTGCAAAATTCCTGATGTATGAGGATGTATTCGTTGAATCATGGAGCCTTTCTGCATGAAGTTCAGGATATCCTCCACCGAGGTATATGGCATCCGGTTCTTCAGGAACCTCGTTCCTCAGTGGGGAGAAGAATTCCACATCAAATATGCTTGAAAGCATGTCGAGTGATGACTGATAATAGAAATTGAAGGCATCATCCATTGCTATGGCCATCCTTCCAATTTTCTGATTCTTACGTTGTGGAACCTGAAATTCCCTGTCAGGAAGATCATCAACAAAGGACGTATCAAGATATTTTGAAATATTATTCCCGGTATCCCTGATATTATTCATCCCCTCCTCTATTTTCAGGCCCAGATGCCTCCCGGAAACGTGAAAAGATTCATCATATGGAATTCTCCCAAGGATTCTTATTTTTTTATCATTGAATGGTTTTTCCACAATCTCAAGATGCCTTGGAGTCGTATACCTGTTCAGGACAACTCCAATGCAGTTTTTCCCAATGAATCCCTTTGCTGCATGGTAAATGGATTCTGCATGTTTCTGCACATCCACCACAAGAACATATGGAATGTCTGAACCATGGAAATATTCCATTGTGCTGTATCCCTTCCCGACTCCGCTGTCATATGTCCCCATGACACCTTCCACGACGGCAATTTTATGTGATCTGGATGCGCAGGCAATAGCATTCCTGTAATTTTTCCCCCCAAGCCACCTGTCCAGATTGTATCCCCTCTCTCCGCTTATGGAAGATAGAATCATCGGATCGATGAAGTCTGGGCCCACCTTGATGTGCGTGGAACCCTTCAGGGCAGAAAGAAATCCTGCTGTCACTGATGTTTTTCCAGATCCGGTCGACATAGCAGTTATTCCGAATATCTTCAAGGTTACCTTTTGATGTATGCCTGGTTGTGCATAAAGTTCACTGAAAATCCATCCGGAAACAGATGAATGAAACGTTAGGAACTTAAGAACTGCATAAGATTTTATACATGTCCCCGATAAACTTCTGACATGGAAATTATAGAGCCAGATGCTCGCATTGCAGATCTGATGGGTCTACTATATACCCTGGTACATGTTTTTCATGAGAAAACTGATCTTTATCAGTTGGAAAAAGACATGGAAGTAGACATTGACGATCTGATGCCTATTGTTTACACAGCATCAAATTTGGGCCTCGTTGGGATTGAACACGGGGATATTTGGATCACAGAGAAGGGAAAGACATTTTCAAAATCCGGAATAAGCGCAAGAAAGTCCATGCTGAAAACTGCCATAGTGAACATGGAACCATTCGTAACTGCAGTCAGGATGAAGGAATTTGAACTCAAGGACATGCTGGAGGAACTGGAAAAAACCGGAATAAACAAATACAACACACCGGCAGGAGTGCACAACCTGGAAGTCACCCTTATAGAGTGGGGCATATATTCCGGACTATTGAAAAAGACAGATGATGGCTTCAGGATTGCTCCCTGAACTCAGGTACTGTATATACCCTCTTCCGCAACATACTTTTTCTTTGCAAGTTCCATCATTTTTCTTGTGAAGACTATGGAATATATGGCCACCACTATGGCAAAGAGAAATGATGCCCATGCTGC
>JAKAPZ010000009.1 GCA_021822985.1 Thermoplasmata archaeon
AAAATTATTCATATTCTTAACAATTACTGGCATGATGGTAGTTGTTGATAAACAGATGAGAATGCGATATCAGGCAGAACTTTCATTTTTCCTTCAGAGAATAGAGCAGATGAAACAGAACAGGGATGTTTTCGAAATAAATAAGGATGAATATGATCTGTATATGAATAAAATAAAGGAATTGAAGGCCCAGTTGTATTGAGGGGGAGGGGTATATTTCCACTGGAGATGTTAATTCACCATCTTGGGCCTGGAAATTTTTGCAGGATGATTTTTTCCCCTTATATTTATCATAACAAGATCTCCATTTTTGCCAGAATTTTTCTTCAGATAACCAAGAGCTATTCCTTTATTCAGAACAGGTGAAATGCTTCCACTTGTCACAATACCAATTTCATTTCCTGAATTATCAAAAATAGTATAACCATGCCTTGGTATCATGTTGTTTTCTTCCATTATGAATCCTTTAAATGTCTGTGCAACTTCTTTTCTTTCAATACCATTCTTTCCAATAAAATCATGATTCATATCAACAATAAATGATATGGAAGATTCGTAAGGATTTCTGTCATGATCAAAATCCTGCCCTGAAAGAAGCATTCCTTTTTCCATCCTCAAAGTATCTCTTGCACCCAAACCACATGGACCGGATTCAATCTCCTTGAGAATGTGAACAAGATCATTCCACACTTCCACTGCTCTTTTATTATCTATTATTATTTCACAACCTTTCTCTCCGGTATAACCAGTTCCGGAAATAATAACACCATCTTTTTCATAAAATTTGAAAGGTTCAGGAAGTCTGTAACCAATCTTTTCCATGACTTCTTCCGACATTGGCCCTTGGACAGCTATACATGAAAGTTTGTCTGAAACATCTCTCAACACAACACCACCTGAAAGATTCTTCTTCAGGTGATTCAGTATTACATCTTTCATGGAAGCGTTTGGGACACAGAGAAATTTTTCACTGTTATATTTGTATATTATAGTATCATCAATCATGTTTCCATTTTCATCAAGGAATGCAGTGTAAATACAATCAAGATCCTTCAGTTTTCCAATATCTGTAGGAACCATTTTCTTTATAAATTCTTCAGCATTTTTTCCTTCAATGTATATATCACCCATATGCGATACATCAAAAATTCCACACTTCTTTCTCACAAACATATGTTCCTTTATTATAGAATCATAATAGAGGGGCATATCCCATCCATGAAAATCAATTATTTTTCCATTCAGTTTAACATGCTCATTATACAGTATAGTTCTCATGATACACCTACCTTTATTTCATAACTTCCACTGGAAACAGACCCCCCTCCCTCTACAATATTCAAAAAATATTCATGTATTCTCAAATCGTGAGTAAGTTCCGGGTGAAATGTCAATCCAATTCTCCTGCCGCTTCTTACCATTACCGGATTTCCCCTGTCATACGCCATGACTCTGCAGCTTCCAGGATCCTTTATGATGGGGGCCCTTATGAATACAGCAGTATATTTTCCCAATCCATCAATATCAATATCTTTGATGAATGACTGGGCCTGTCTTCCGTATGCATTTCTGTTTATTTTAACGTCAAGGAGGCCCATTCCTATTACCCTATCATCTGAAGTATCAGCAGACGAAAGAATAAGTCCCGCACATGTTCCCATGAATGGCACATCATTTTCAAGCACAAGCCTTTTCACTTCATCATATATTTCATATTCCTTTGTGAGCTTGTATATGGTAGTGCTCTCCCCGCCGGGTATAACTATTCCGGAAACATCCTTTAAATCTTCCTTTCTTCTTACACTTATAGGAGAAAGTTCCCTGTTCTGTTCCCTGGAAATTTTTGTGAACATGTCAAGATGTTCTTCAACATCTCCCTGAAAACCGATAACCCCAATCTTCACAAGAGATAATTGAAAATTAGTTAAAAAATTGTTTGTTTCAAAAAAATGTTATTTAAATAGGGAAATATATTCATAGGCTTTATGGTGGCCATAACAGTATTTCACCTCTGTAAAACCTGATTTCAGCTCCTTAACCTCATTCTTAATTTCTTCTTCGCCTGCATCAGTGGAAATGGCCCTGTGAATGATCTGGGCAACCCTTCTTGCCTCGCTCTTTCCAAAACCTATTCTTGTTATTTCCTGTGTTCCAATCCTTATTCCGCTCGGATCCATGGAATTCTTGTTGTTGTCTGCAGGAAGGAGATTCTTGTTGAGTATGATGTTGCAGCTTTCCAGCCTTTCCGAAACCCTCTTCCCTCTTCCAAAGCCACTGACATCAGCCACAAGGGTATGAGACTGGGTAAATCCTCTCTTCTCACCAAGGACCCTTATGCCCAGTGCATGAAGCTCTTCAGCCATGGCTTTTGCATTCTCTATTATTTTCGATGCATATTCCTGCCCAAAGTCAATTGTTTCTGCAAGAGTCACCCCAAGGGCTGCCATGGTGTTGAGGTGGTGGTTGCTCAGCACACCGGGGAAAACGCCTCTCTGAACCTTTTTCCATGTTTCATCGTCAGTGTTTCCGAGAACAATGCCATGCTGGGGCCCCGGGAGAGTCTTGTGTGTTGATCCCGTGACTATGTCTGCACCCTCTCTAAGCGGATCCTGGAACTTCCTGCCAGCTATAAGCCCCAGTACGTGTGCAGCATCGTACCACACCTTACACCCAACTTCCTGGAATGTGTCCCTGAGATCCTTCAGAGGAGCGGGAAACAGGAATACGGACTGTCCAAAAAGCGCAACCTTTGGTTTTGCCTCCTTTATTATTTTTGCAGCACCATCTGTGTCAATGGTCATTGTTTCAGGATCATATGGATAATTTCTTATGTCAAGCCCCCTGAAGCCAAGAGCTCCAAACCTTGCTGCACTTATATGACCTCCACCGGAAAGATCCGGTGCAGTTATGGTCTCTGCAGGCTTTGTCAGTCCAAAGATTGCAGCCATGTTTGCATTCGTTCCGGATACGGGCCTCGGATCTACCTGAGGGCAGTCGAAAAGTCTCTTTCCAAGATCCGTCACCTTCTCCTCCATCAGATCCACGAAGTAGTTTCCCTGGTAGTATCTCTTGTGAGGAAGGCCTTCAGCATACCTGTGGCCAAAATCTGTGAGAAGCATTTCCATTGCAAGAGGACTCATGATATTCTCTGATGCTATCAGCGGGATACTATCTCTGAACATTCCATTGTTCTTGACTGCAAAATCCCTTATTTCAAGGGCATCCTTAAGATGCTGTTCCATAAGCTTCAATGCTTATTCTGTATTTTAAGACATGCGGTTTCTGCAGACGTAAAGGTTGAACCATCTTTCCCGCAATAGTTAAAACAGAATATGCAATAACGTAAATGCCGCTGTGATGAATTCAGCCTTGACTGAAAGAGTGATGAATGACAGGCAGCCTGAGCGGTAGATGATCAAAAATGAATAAGAGGATAATGTCTGAGATAAGTGACATACAGGGTGCCATAATGAAACACCCTTTCATTGTCGAACTGGGGAACGGAACTCTGCCTGAAGGGAATTTTATTTATTATGTAATACAGGACACCCTTTACCTGAGAGAATATTCAAGAATCCTGAAGATAGTAGGAGAGAGGATGGCAAGGGCAGATTACAGGGATTTCTTTATTCAGCAATCGAAAATTGTAAGTGAAGTGGAAATGGGCGAGTTGCACCTCAGGTTCCTGTCGGAAAAGGAAATTAATCTCCCTGAACACGATATGTCCCTCACGACCTCCGCATATACAGATCACATGTACAGACAGGCGATCCAGGGCACAGAGCTACAGGCAATTCTCTCGGTTCTGCCATGTTATGTGATATATCTGGATGTAGCTGACAATATAACAGCGTCAAATGGCATACCAGTGGAGTACGCAACATGGATAAAAGAATATTCCTCTGACAGGTACAGGGAATCGGTGGAGAGAATTTCAAACATAGTTTCTGAAATGATGGAAGTTCATGGATTAAGCGAATCCGATCGAAAGGTTCTGAGGAAAAGTGCAGTTTTTGAATATATGTTCTGGGAAACTGCAATGAAGATGGAAAAATTCCCCTTCAGGCTATAATGCAGAAATAAGGATGGCAGAAAGCAATCCAAGCAGGACTCCGGCATTCAGGAATGGGAGTCCCGGTGCAGGTTTTTTTACGAACAGGAAAAGGGCAACCATCGCAATCACTCCTCCCAGCAAAGGCATTACAAAGTAAGGAAACAGTTTCCCAAAGTACACATAGGAGGAGATCACCATTATGTTGGGAATTGCAATATCACCAAAGCCAAGGAGTATGGCCCCCCTCTCTTCCGGTGGCGAATCCAGGTCTATGTCCGATGGATCGAAGTGCAGGGAACTCGGCATTACGAAGAACAATGGGGCCCCTGATTTTGCGGATGCGCTGGCAATCTCCAGCATGTGTTTTGTCTTGTAGACTGCAATATAGTCATACGCTGCAAATATTATCATCAGTATGACTGCATAATAGAGCCCGATGTCTGTACTCCATATGGCCGCAAGCCCTGCTGAGGAAAGAACACCGGCAGCATCGATGATCACCCAGTTCTGCCTGAACAGAAGAACATAAAGGAATACCACGGGAGTCAGGAACACAAGAAACTCATATTCCAGCTCTGTCACCGGGAGATTCACGAAATTTTCGATGAAAACAATGGCGTCATAGTACAGTATGGAAGATACAAAGAAAATGGCAAAGGCTATGGCCAGGGCAAAGAGATACCTGAGAAAATTAACCTTTTTCTTCCTTGCTAGAAAAACAATGGCAGCGGACATCAGGAGAAGCGAGATGATGAAATATATGAGATATCCTGCACCGCTGGAAGGGTTGCTGGAGGTTGTGGATCCGGTCTGGGAAATGATCGTGGAAGAGATTGGAATCGCAAGAAGTGATGTTATGATGAAGAGGAAAATTAGTCCGATCTCAGGGAGTGGTTTTTTTTGCAACTCTTTTTTTCACCCCTTTTGCAGTGGTCTTTTTCGTCCCTGTCTTTCTTTTCACCGGAGCACTTTTTTCTCCGGACTCTTTTTTCTTCTTCCCATTGAATTCGCAATCCATCTTCGGGCAGAACTCCTTCCTGTACTTCACCGCATTGACGGTGAGTATTGGTGCACCGCAATGGGGGCAGACTGCATCCGAAAAGGTAATTTCACCCTTCTGTGGCAGCGGGTAGGTCTGCCTGCATTCGGGGAATTTAGAGCATCCGAGGAATCTCTTTCCGTACCTTGACTGCCTTATCAT
Organism: Thermoplasmata archaeon; assembly: GCA_021822985.1. GTDB lineage: Archaea > Thermoplasmatota > Thermoplasmata > Thermoplasmatales > Thermoplasmataceae > Cuniculiplasma. The sequence goes on from JAKAPZ010000009.1 coordinate 5,256, forward strand.
TAAAGTCCCTCCGTCCGCAGGGCATTTCCCGACATTTCTCCTTTTGGTGTTGAACTCACAGGTGGTCTTGATGCACACATCCTCTGGTGATTGTCCCCTCCTGATGATCGTGACCACTGGCAGCGAACAGACGGGGCAGTTTTTCTCTGATTCCTTTATCAGGCCCCTGATCTTTGCATAATAATCTACGCTGCATCCCCTGTGTGCGCACTTGAATCTTATGGAATCCCTGATTTTTATGGCGCTTATGTCCTCTCCATGCTCGGGACATTTTGCTACGGGCTTACCGGTTTCAAGTGCAGTTTTTATGATTTCCGTTATCCTGTCCCTGTTCTCATAGAGATCCTTCAGCACATTTGAAAGCATTGATCTTGAAACAGTCACAACATCGGCCATTTCCCTATTTCCTGAGGCTATCTCATCCATGAAACCTTCAAGTTCAGCAGTCATGTCTGGTTCAGATATTTTTGAATCCACGCTCATGACACTTTTTATCAGCGATTTTCCAAGGGGCGTCCCCCTCACGGGATTCCCCTCTATGAAACCCCTGCCCTGAAGTTTTTCAATGATGTCATGCCTTGTACTCTTTGTACCAAGGTTGAGTCTCTCCATCTCTTTTATGAGAGAACCCATGTCATATCTTGAAGGTGGTTTTGTCTGATCCTCCTCCATTCTCCAGTTCTCTCCCTTAATCTTTTCACCCACTTCAAGATCAGGATGGTAGCTCTCCTGTATCTTCCTGTAAGGATAAATTACAAGCCAGCCCGGATCAAGAATCCTCTGTCCCTGTGTGAGGAACTTCTCTCCCGATATGTCTATGGTTGCGCTCTTAACTCCGCGTTTGCCTTCCCTGAATATGGTTGCAAGAAATCTCCTGACAATGAGTTCGTACACTCTCCATTCATCATCCCGCATCTTCGCCTTGTCAGCGTACTCCGTGGGATATATGGGCGGATGATCAGTTGCCTGCATCTTTCCCCTTGAGGGCCTTATGACTTCCTGTTCAAGAACCATTGCAGCCTCTTTCTCAAAATATCCCTTCCTGAATTTCTCCGCGACAGCCTTCAGGTTAATGCTTTTCTGGTATACCGTATTGTCCGTTCTGGGATAGCTGATATATCCCTTAATGTACAGCTTCTCTGCTATCTTCATGGCCTTTCCGGGCATTACCCCTACTTTGGAGGCCTCTCTCATGAATTCTGTGGTATTGAATGGGGATGGCTTGTATATTCTCTCCTCCACATCGTCGAACTTCCCGACTGTTCCGTCTTTTCCATCAATCTTCCTGAAAATTTCATCTGCCCTCTTCCTGTCAAATATTCTTCCATCCTCATGGACACCGGTGAAAACACCATCCTTCAGGAAGTCCACCTTTATTTCATAAAATGTTTCAGGAACGAAGTTCTCTATTTCCTCATCCCTCTTTATCACAAGAGCAAGCGTAGGAGTCTGAACTCTTCCTATAGAAAGAAAATCCTTTCCGATCCTTCCGGAAACAAGCGAAAAGAATCTCGTGAGGACTGCACCCCAGTAGAGATCAATCTCCTCCCTTGCCCTTGCAGAATCGGAGAGATTATAATCAACAGAGATGTAGTTGTTAAATGCATCCCTGATCTCCTTCCCGGTAAGTGCGCTGAATTTGGCCCTGTAAATTTTCCCGTTGAACGATTTCCCGTCATGAATAATATCGAGGGCCTCTGTACCTATGAGTTCCCCTTCCCTGTCATAGTCCGTGGCTACCACAACAGAATCCACGGCCCTGCTCATCTGCCTCAGGCTCTCGTATGCAGTCTTGTTCTTCACGTTCCTGTCAAGAACAGATCCTATGAGTTTTTCAAGTGTGTCAAAACGCCATTCCTTGAGATTTTTCGGAAAATCAAGTTCTACGATATGGCCGCTGAGCGGCACAACAAAATAATTGCCATTTTCATTTTCGAATTCGATGTAATTAAGGCCTTTGGATCTTTTCTGTTTTGCCTTGCCTTCAGAAAGGAAAAAAGCTATTCTTCTCCCTGCATCGGCTTTTTCAGATATTATTAAAGTTGATGCCAACAGTTGCTTAATCAGTTCAATAATTAAACGTTTCCGATCATATGCACAGAAGACCTTTAAGTCCGGGGAGCTGGCTATATTTACGTGATATTTTCAATTCCGGATCAATTTATCGTGATCTTTAAAATATAAAATGACTGCCTGAATTCAGGCAATTTTCCGGGATATGAACGGCACAATCATCTCTTCCGGACTCAACCCCCCATGCATTCCTATCATGGACTCCCCGTCATTATCAGGATCAAGTATCTTCAGGGAGGAATCAAAAACGCTTGCGGATTTTTTCATGATGAGAACAATATCACCAAGAGAATCCACATGATCCAGATTATTTTTGCTGTTTCCAAAAAAACCCTTACCTGCAAGATCTTTGATTCTTAAAGGAAAGAAATCTTCATGATATCTTCCCTGGAAGTATTCCATAGCTGATTCTATTTTGCCCTTCTCGATTCTCATGAAAGGGGCCCTCGGATCTCCGTACACAGGTGCACTCATCCATGATCTCAACTCACGATCATGCTGGAAATCTATGATCTGTTTTCTGTCAAGCACCATGTGTCCATGATCTGCAGATATGAAAAGAGAGGTGTTTTCAGGGACGTCTGTTGAATTTACAAGCTGTTCCTTCAGCATCATGAAGATCAGTTCAATCTCCATTGCAGCATCATCCGTATAGGGGCCAACCTTATGGGATATGGTATCTATAGTGGAGATGTAGCAGAAATGGAATGTTTTTCCTCTTGAACTGGCGAGATCTCTCTTCAGTTGAGTCATCATCTGGGAAATCGTAACATATCCGGATATGGAGGAACCATTTCCGGTAAGCTTTGTGAGTCCGCTGTTTTTAATGGCATTTGGCAGATACATGAACGATCTGACTTCATTGGATTCCAGTTTTGAATGGACGGTCCCGTTTTTCCTGATCCATGGCATCTCGTAGCCATTGTCCAGGATGCAGGAATCCTTCCTTCCCACAGGACTCATTGATATCATGTTGCACACTGTCCCAATTTCCGGAATGTATGAATTATAGCCAAGAATCCTGTGTTCAACTGGAAGCATGTTGGTATGGTAGGACATTGTGGCAGTGGAAGTGGTCGACGGAAAAACGCTCGTGATCAATCGCATGTCGGACATGCCAAGAAACTCTTCAAGGTATTTCATTTCATTTTTTCCTGAAGAATATCTTATAGTCGAATATCCAAATCCGTCAAGGAGCAGGAATATGGCATGATCCGGGGATTCAATGTCCAGATCCACAATTTTCTGCATTTTTCCACCATCATTTATCCCGAAGTTTGAAAGGATGAAACCCGGTATATCCATTATGCAACCTTTTCCAAATGCAGGTTTCACGAATTCACTGTGTTCATCCCACCTGTATTTATCAATGACAGATTCAAAATCAGAACCCTTCAGGCTATTCATCCTTATCATCTCCCTTCCTGATCAAATCCACAAGTTCACAGAGGGATGAAATTTCTGCAACTTCACCATCTTCCGGCCTGTCATTCCCTGAAATATTCAGCCATACGGGAATGATGCCGGCGTTCATTGCACCAACCATGTCTGCAGAAAAAGAATCCCCGATCATCACAACACCCTCGGGCCCAATATCAAATATATTCATTGCTTTATGAAAAAGGGAGTTGTTTGGTTTGACCTCATCAATGGTCCTTGGAGTGAGGATGACATCAATATAATCATGAAGCTTCAGCCTGATCATAGTCCTGAACTGAATCTGAGGGTTTCCGTTCGTGATCACAGCCACCGGTATATTCATGTTCCTGCACAACTGCAGGATATCCTTTGCACCGTCCACCATTCTCCTCTTCTTCCAGAAAGCACGCCAGAACACGCTGCTGAAATGCAATTTCTCATCATCAGCATCCATTCCCAGATCATTCAAAATTCTCGAAAGTCTTATGCTGATATCTTCCCTGTACGAAACCTCCCTGTTCAGTACAGCCTCATAACTGAACAGTTCCCTGAACTGATCCATCATATCCTCAACAATGGCATTTTCAAGTTCAGGAAAAGATTCCTTTATGGAATTGAAACCGGCCATGACAGGTTCCCTGTATTTCACAAGTGTATCATCCATATCAAAAAACATTGCTTTTATTTCATTCAAAGGAGGAATCAACTCCAAATCTCGGCACTTCTCTTTACGCATATAAAGAGTTAGAGGAATTTATTTATTTAATTTTATGCATATATACTAAATTGGAATATATACTAACTTGTACTTAAATATAGATTACTTACTTAAACTATATATACGATGTATGGAATGGTGTAATGAGAAAAAATGGGATTTAATGGAATATCAGGAATATTGAACTCTCCCGGAGAGATTCCATGGGAGATAGTTGTCTTGTTCTTCGGTGCAGGCCTGTTGTTTGTCTTTCTTTGGGGGAGGAAAACAGGGGGCCTTGAAAAGTTTACAACTCTGGATCTTATTTACATAGGAATCGGAGCTGCCTTTGCAGTGGTATGGGAATTCTACATTGGCGCATTTCTCGGCAAATTCATACCATCCAATCCTTTCTTCGGAATAGGGTACACAGGAAGGCTGATTGCACTGCTCATAGTTGCAGGGCTGGTCAGAAAGGTAGGCGTCGGAATGGTTGCAATGTTCATTTTCAACCTGCTCAGCGATCTTATAAGTTATGGATTCAGCGGAGAGCCCATGTACTTCATGTATGAGATGCTCACGTATGGGCTCATGATGGATATTGTCATTGCTGCAGCAGGCCCAAACCTCTTCGGAATAAAATCACCGGAGAGAAGAATCACGGAAAAGGACAGATCAGCACAACGGAAAGGGTTTGAATATATCACTAAAATGCCAGCAGAATATCTTGCGGCGATTGAGGGAATACTCATCGGAATATTCTGGGTAGTTCCTGAACCGCTGTTCTATGGCGGTTTCATTTCGCCATTTCTCTATGGTGGAGTTGTTGACTGGGGAAAAATACTGTTTGACATGGTGGCGTTCATTCCCAGTGCAGTAATTATCGGAGCCATTGGTGGCCTCATAACACTGCGTATAGTGAGGGCGGTCGGGCAATGAAGGCTCTGGAAATACAGAACCTGAAATTTTTTTATATGGGCAGGGAAGAACCTGCCATAGATATTGAACATCTTTCCATTGAAGATGGCGAAACAGTACTCATTACAGGACGTTCCGGTGGTGGAAAATCAACACTTGTAAACTGCATCACAGGGATAATTCCGCACGTTTTCCATGGGGAGTTTGAAGGAAAAGTGAGCGTGTACGGGCACAACACCGTTGAAACCCCACTGTCAAAACTTTCAACCGAGGTTGGAATAGTGCTGCAGAATCCTGAAACTCAGGTTCTCAATTATACAGTAGAGGAGGAAGTTGCCTTTGGCCCGGAAAATCTGTGCCTTGAATCTGACGACATAAGCGAAAGAGTCAGAGAATCAGTTGAAATAACTGGCACATCACAGCTTATGGAAAGGGAGACATACACATTATCAGGGGGCGAACTTCAGAGGATAGCCATAGCTGCAGTCCTCTCCATGCGCCCAAAGTTGCTCATTCTTGACGAGCCAACATCCAACATCGATCCCGAAGGGACAGCAAAGGTATTTGATATAATAAGGAAACTCAAGGAAGAAAAAACACTCATTGTGGTGGAGCACAAGGTTGAGCGTATGCTTCCCTTCGTGGACAGGATCATTGTGATAGATGGCGGGAAGATTCTTCTGGATATCAAAAGCAGTGAACTATCGCATTATGTGGAAAAGATGGTTGAAATAGGAATAGAGGTTCCAATACACTATATTTATGCAAGACAGAATGGAATTGATTCCGAAGACATGGAAACCATAAGGGAAAAGCTCAGGGAAATCAACATGATTCCGGCTCCTCCCAAGAGGGCAGGAGAAAGCAGAGCTGTAATGCAGGCTGCAGTGAGCGTCAGCACAAAGTCAGGAAAGAAACTGGTAGACGGGGAAATTGAGCTGCAGGAAAAACAAATACTTGCCATCATGGGCAGGAATGGAGCTGGAAAATCCACATTCCTGAAGGGATTGATGGGATTTCTCGACATTGACCTGAACTGTGAAATGCAGATAACACTTGATGGCAGGGATATAAGCAGGGAGCACATAATAAAGCGCGGGAAAGAGATAGCATTTGTCCCGCAGAATTTCGATCTGACACTCATATGCAAATCGGTTGAGCTGGAAGTTGCATATTCCTTGAAGAAAAGAAAGGTGAAGAACTACATGGAAAGGGTGGAAAAGCTCATGGATATGTTCTCGCTTTCCGGCCTTCGGTACAGAGATCCCCTGAGTCTTAGCCTCGGGCAGAGAAGAAGGGTTGCGATGGCATCCGCAATGGCTTCCGGAGTCAGGGTCATCATGCTTGATGAACCAACCTCCGGGCAGGATTATTTCCACAAGCAGGTGCTGGGGAAGGAACTGACAAGGATCAAGGAATCAGGGTATTCCATCATCATCGTCACGCATGATTCCCGTTTCGTATACAGGTTCGCTGATCGGGTAGTCGTTTTCAATGAGGGAAGGAAGGTGCTGGACGGAACTCCCGAATCCGTTTTCAGGGAGTCCATGCAGTACTCCATACTTCCCCCTTCAGATTTCCTATTGAGGAGTGATGAACATGAACTGGTTAATCCTTAATGCAGTAAGCTGGCTGCTCTTCTTCTTTGGGGCAGCATTCCCCGTGCTGATTCTACTGAAAGCCATAGGCCTAACAGGATTCATGAAAGTGACCAGGTACGAGAAACACAACACATTCTATTACAGGATGAATCCATCAGTGAAGATAATACTCGGAATAATGGTCATGGTGGTTGCATCAGTTACAATATGGTGGATAGGAGCCATAATGACCGTCATCATTCTTTCAACCTACCTGACGCTGAAGGATGGGAAGAGGAAATTCATAACCGGAATGTTTCTCACAATGATGACGGTCATAGGAACCACATGGGCCTTTGCCCCGTACACACCATATGTGATATTGCAGGAGGCATTCCACAGCAATCAGCTAACCACACTTTGGGTATGGCCTTCATACTTCACCGTAATGGGTTACCAGCCTGCCCTTACCACACAGGGACTCATCTATGGATTCCAGATATCCATGAGATTTGCCGCAGTTTCACTCATGAGCCTGGTACTGGTCATGACAAGCACTCCGTCGCAGGTACTGAGATCACTCAACAAGGTCGGAATACCAACATCCATAACATTTTCCCTTGTTGTGGCAATGAGAACCATTCCAAGAATTTTTGAGTACATAGACACCTCAGTGAAGATCCAGTTCATGAAGGGGCTTGGATCGAATGCCCCCTCATTCCTGAGACCATTCTACATGCTTGCGGGAGCATTCAGCGGAATTGTTCCTGTGATCGTCTTCCTTGTGAGAGGGGCGAAAGACACTGCCATATCAGCAGATACCAGGGCCTTCAGGGCATATTCCAAAAGAACATACATGCATCCAATGACCATTGGAAAAGTGGACAAGATGGCACTCTCAGCAGTGGTACTGATCGTACTGCTAACGGTTATTGTGGTAATGATGGGCTTCGGAAAGGGAATATCCTACAACGGATGATCCCATTTTCCATGAATTCTTCAGGGGCCCCTGTGGCTTAATTTTTCGCTCTATGGCAAACGATCATTCAGGGCAGCAAAAGCAGCCAGATTCTATAAAAACAGGAATAAATTTTTCACATTCCACAAAACAAAAATGTGAAGTGAATTTTCATCTGACTCTCTCAAGGGAGAACGAACCGAGATCGAAGTTGTTATTGTGCTGGTAAACCTCAACCCATTCCCTTGTCCTTACCCTGCTGAAACCCACTGCCCGGACGAACTGTTTTGAGTTTGTATTCTTGAATTCCACGGAACCATCCATGATGTAACTGATGGTCTGGTAGACCTCCTGATCAAACAGGCCCTCCTCAAGAAGATAGAAACTCACGTTAGGAGTGCTTCTCCTTTTCTGGGTGAACTGCTGTCCGAACCTCAGGAAAACCTTCTCGTCAAGCTGCGGAACGAATGCCGTCAGCGATACGAAGAGCAGCCTGTAGTATGGATACTTCTCAAGTATCTGTTCCTCAACAGTATCCACGGCCTTTATTATGCTTGAAAGGTTTGTTATGGAATCGATCTGCACGGCATACTGGGAAGGGGAATTCAGCTGAACTGTCCTTGAATATATATCTATGAACTTCAGGAGGCCCTTCTGCTCAAAATCGTCCAGTGCGTTCACTCCAACGTTCATTATCCTGCTGATTTCGCTTTTGATGATCTTAAGATCCTTGTCTGCTGCTATTATAACTGCAGGAATGTTCTCGGAAAGCGATTTCGCAACAAAGTTATACGCAAGTATCTCCTTCGCGGTGAAAGGGGGCCCGAACAGAACCACGTTCGAATGAAGCGGCACCCCCCCAAGCAGGAGTTCATCGATCTTCGATACGCCTGTGCCAACCTTCTTTCCGGGATCAACATGTGGTTTCTTTTCCGCTGTATGAACGGCTTCAACTGCTATTTTAGACTTCTGTTCAGGCGTGCTTGCCTGCTTGACCTGAATGAGGGCCTGAAGATATGTTTCAACCTCTTTCTTCTTCCTTGATGCATCTCCCATGACTTTATCCAGATCCTTAATAACTTTCTCGACTTCCTCTATCTTCTTGTTAATTTCATTTACTTCCATCAATTTTCACCTACATATGTTCCGGACACAACCCATGGGGGAGATTCCGGATCAAAAGGCTCCATTCCTTCAACCGTGTGACTCTCCAGAGATTTCTGATCTACATCTATTCCGAGGCCTGGCTTTCCCGAAAGCCTGAATTTTCCATTCTCGATACTATATCCTGATTTCACAAGCTTCCGTTTCCAGTCTGGCCATGACTCTTCAAAGCTTTCCTGTATAAGAAAATTGTTTATGGTAACATCCAGATTCAATGTAGCAGCTGTCTGGACGGGCCCAAAGGCGTTGTGGTATGCTACGGGCACACCCCATGCATCTGCTATTGCAGCTATCTTGAAGGATTCCATTATACCCCTTGAATTTGTAAGATCACCCTGTATTATATCTACCTTTCCCTCCACTATCTGTCTCATGAAGTCTCTTGCATTGAGAACCCGTTCTCCAAGGGCTATGGGTGTCATCAGCTGGCTTCGCAGCTCAGGAAGCCTCATCTCCAGTTCCGGGTGAAGGGGCTCCTCATAAAAGAAGCACTCATAGGGCTCAAGCCTCTGGCATGCAATTTTAGCCGCTTCGTATGAAAACCTTCCATGAAACTCAATGAGAAGATCCATGGAGAAGTCAAACTCATTCCTCAGGGCCCTCACCACAGACTCTGCATGATCAAGGGATTTCCTGTCAATTTTATCAAAACTGTTTCCGAAAGGATCAAACTTGATCGCATCGAATCCCTTCTTCCTGACCATTTTTGCCTTTTCCACAAAATCGTCAGGCGATACGCAGTCCGAATACCAGCCGTTGCTGTAAGCCCTGACCTGATCCCTGACCTTTCCTCCCAGCATATTGTAGATGGGTTGACTGCTCATCTTTCCTGCAATATCCCATGAGGCAATTTCAACGGCACTGAGTGCAGATGTTGCCTCCATGGATCTGGAAAGGTAGAATGAATGCCTGTAAAACTCCAGTACATTTGAAGTAATATCAAGAACGTTCCTGCCAATGAATGTCCTCATCACTTCCCTGACGCTGTGGAAAACGGGCATGGTCATGAGCGTGGTGGGGGCCTCTCCATATCCTGTAATTCCATCATCTGTAGTGATTCTCACAATAATCATGGTGGAACTCCAAGGTGATGACTTTTCAGGCGTTTTTTCACTTATATTGTAAACGTCTATATCCTTGATTCTTCCAGCCATATTCATGCATACAACTCATTGGATTAAAGCTTTCCCACAAGCTTAATAAATTAGGCAATTTATGCATTCCTGCCCGGATCATGGCAAAAGGGAGCGTTTCTCCATTCAACCTGTGCATTTTTCCGGAAAAATCTACTTTTTGTCCCATATTATGGTTCCGTGCAGCAATTCTCCAAATTTCATGATCTTCATGGGCATTAAATGCCTTCTGCACATTTCTATGGCAAGAGGATGCAATATTCTTGATCCTGACATGGAAATTCTCATGGCATCATCATAGGAAATATCTTTCATTATGGTGAAAAAAGAACTCTTCTTTGGATCCCCCGAATATATTCCCTCCACATCCTTCAGGAATATTATTTCCTCAGCACCGGAGAGGCATGCTATGGCAGCAGCACTGTAATCGCTGCTGTTCCTTCCAAGAGTTGCTATATTTCCTTCAAGGTCAAATCCAAAGAATCCGGTGGTTATGATGCATTCCGAATTGGAAAACAATTCTTCCACCTTGGGCGGAATCATTTCCAGTGATCTTTCATAATCAACAAACCGTTCTGTGCCATTCCTCGCAACAAAGAGCCCAAGAATGCTTGAAGGCGTGATCGAAACCGAATATCCCATCCTTCTTGCATAAATATAGAATGAAATAGCTGACATCATCTCTCCAAGCGAAAGAAATCTTTCCAGATCATCCTCCCTGAAGGAGTCCATGAATTCATCAAAAGATTCTGCACCATTGAAACCTGCCAGAAGATCCAGGAAAGCATCTCCTGAATCATCAATGTAGGGAGAGAGCAGGGACAGGTGCCAGTTTATGAGATCCATCAGCCCTGTAATCCTATTTCTTCTCCCAAGACTCCATATCCTGTACAGGCCATCTGTGACACCTGAAAACGCACTGAAAACAACTATTTTTTTCTCCCGTTCCTGGACAATGCCGTCAAGTTCTCTCAGGGATGACATGTCTTTCAGGCATGATCCGCCGACCTTGTAAACCTTCAGAAGAATCCCTCCTTATGGAGAAATTCAGCATTGAGAATGGATGAACCTGCAGCCCCCCTGACTATATTGTGAATGAGCGAGATGAAGGAAACCATGTCCCCTCTTATCCCGACATGGCCAACGGAGACAGGCATTCCTGAAGTCAGAATGTCTTTTCCCGTATTCAGGTCGAGACTGATATTTGGTCTCTCGGGAGAATCATGAAAAATAACAGAACTGTGAGGCAGGGAAGGAAGATCAGTTCCTGAAATCCTCCCATTTCTGTAATTCCTGAATGCCCTTTTCACCTCATCCTCTTCCGGAGTATGGTGCATCTCTGCAAATACTGCCTCTGTATGCCCATCCCTCACAGGGATTCTTGTGCATATGGGATTGACTGAAATTTTGGAAGGCTCAATGGCGTTATTTTTAACTGATCCGAAAATTTTCATTGTCTCGGAAGAAATCTTCTCCTCCTCACCAGGTATATGCGGATAGACACTGGAGATGACATCAAGAGCAGGCGTTCCCGGATATCCTGCGCCGCTGACTGCCTGCATGGTTGTGACATCAATTTTCTCCACTCCAAGCTCAACGAGAGGGGCCACGGAAAGAGCCAGGCCTATAGTGCTGCAGTTCCCGTTTGCAACAATAAAACCTCCATTTCTTCCCGCAACAATCATATGTTCACTGTTAATTTCAGGGATGAGTATTGGGACATCATGGCGCATCCTGTTGCCTGAAGCATTCGTGAATACCCTCTGGCCTTTCTCTGACAGTTCCAGTTCTAAGGAAGGTGCAGTTTTCTCGCTGACTGCACTGAATATCAGATCATATTTTCTTGACAGAATGGAGTCCACATCCGTCTTCTCAACACTGATATCAGGAAGCGAATCATCACCGGCAAGATCCTGATATGAAATATCAGTTCTTTCCCCGGAAGCATACAGTCCTGTAATCTCAAAAAAGGGATGCACTGCAATCCTCCTGCAGAATTCCTTTCCTACAAGGCCTGTTGAGCCGATCACGCAGACCTTCAGTTTATCCACGGATACCACATCCGTGTAAATGGGAACAGCATCCCCTGTATTTCATGAATGACCAGAATTTGTATTTGTATATCCTTATTATCTCATAATAAATTATTCAAAGGAATAACGCAAACATATTATTACCGATGGTAAGGAAAAATACCGACAGGTAAACGTATATTATAAAATGGGATTCACTGGCATGGAGATGCCGGGTATAGAAGAATTCATAACAAGGGCAAAGAGGAACACTTATGCTTCCGGGGAAGGAAGGGAGAAAAATCCTAGGGTGGAAGGATCGGTGGAACTATTTTACAGATCAGGAAAATATTCCTACAGGGACATATACTTCGGTGGAAAATATTTCAATGGCATAGAGACTATTTACATGAATGATAAACCGGTGTGGGGAATGGTATATTCAGGGGGCCTCACACAGGATAATGCAGGACAGGTATATGATTTCCTGAAAAAATGCCTCTATCTTGTGGATGAAGAGGCTCCTTTCAGGGGGCCCAAATCATACAACAATGGAGAATTCTACTATTCAAACCAGTATGAGGGAGACTTCGATCACTTCATTGGATATGAGAGCATAGAACTGCTTGACGATCTGGTGTACGAACTGCATTATTCGGGAGGTTCAATCATACAATGATGAACAGCAACAAGAACAACCTCATGAAGAAGATCATGGATCAGATTGAGCTGTATGAAAAGCTCAACTCAGATCTGAGCGTTGAAATCAATACACTTGCAGAGAGTGCAAGTACACATGGGGAAGCACTGAGGAAGATCAGGAAGGATTATGCAAGAAGCAAAGAACTCATTGTGGAACTGGAGGAAATGAGATGAACGTAGAATCACTGCGAAAGATAATCTCGCTTTCAACCCGGGAAAAAAATCTTCTGGAGAACAACCCGGAAATATATGGGAAAGTTGTGGAGAAACTTGAGGAAGTCCACAGGGAATATGTGGAAAATCTCAGGGAGAAGGCATATCTCCATGGAAGGATAGCCTCCATTATATATGACTCATATGAGGAATTTATGAAGGTTCATGGGAATGCAGTTATACTATCCGGAATGATAGCAGATCTTGAGATACAGGGAAAATTGAGCAGAAATTCCATAGAAGGGGATATTCCCTACATCCTTGACAGATACCTGATCCTTAAGAATCACTGAACTGCAATTGTCAGGTTCAGTGGGCCAGCATAATTCCCTGACGGGGTTTCAAGCACTATATTGATGTAAATTGTCCCATGGCTGATTATGGTGGAGGTTCCCGGGAGTGTTGCCCTGAAACCGTTACCTGAAACCACAGATTTGACATATGCAGGAAGGGAAGCTGAGGAAGGCACATTCAGGGGAACCGTTATGGTATACTGGGAACCTGAATTCATGGTATCCTTCCCGTAAGCAACAGAATAGTTCTCATTGAATGAGCCTGAAACATTCACATTGATCTGCTGAATGTTCACCGTTCCCTGATGGAAGGAGTTCACCGCGAAAAGAATTGCGAAAGACAGAACTATAGTGAATATGGAGGCTGCAACTATTTTCTTCCCGATGTTGGACTGGATCCATGGCCTCTTTATCTCAAGGGGAATCATGAAAGGAAATCTGTTGAATCGATATAAAGCATATTCATGCCTATGTAACATGAAAAACGAAATATCGGTATTATGGTTTCAATTCAGAGATCACTCTCCTTATTTATAAAATACTTTTCTGCTTTCAAAACTTATAAATAAAAATGCAATGAACCCACATGAATTCATCAGACTTCACAGACGTACTGACCGTGGGGCAGAAAACCTACAGGTATGTATCATTCAAGAAACTTGCAGAAAGAAGGAAGGATTTTGACAGGCTTCCAGTTTCCATCAGGATAGCAATTGAGTCAGTTGCGAGAAATATTGGGGAAGGGGCTGTAAGAGATGAGGATTTCAAGAACATACTTTCATGGGACTCAAGAGATACCGGAGAATATGAAATACCACTGACAGTTGCCCGTGTTGCAATGCAGGATTTCACGGGAGTTCCAGCAGTTGTCGATCTTGCCTCCATGAGAGACACCTTCAGGAAGATGAAGAAAAATCCTGAGGAGATAGAACCCAGAGTGCCAGTTGATCTTGTGATTGATCATTCAGTGCAGATCGATTATTATGGAACTGATGATGCCCTGAAACTTAACTCGGAACTTGAATTTGAAAGGAATGCTGAGAGGTACAGATTTTTGAAATGGGCCCAGGGTGCAATGAAAAACCTGAAAATAATACCTCCATCAACTGGAATCATACACCAGGTGAATCTTGAGTATCTCGCAAAGGTTGTGCAGGTTTCCACAGTGAGAGGGCAGGAATGGGCATACTTCGACACAGTTGTGGGAACGGATTCGCACACAACCATGGTAAACGGGCTCGGAGTGCTTGGATGGGGTGTGGGAGGCATTGAGGCAGAGGCAGCTATGCTGGGCCAGCCTGTAACATTCCTCTCGCCAATGGTCATAGGGGTAAATATCCACGGAGAACCCAGGGAGGGAGTCACGGCAACAGATATAGTTCTCACCCTCACAGAGATACTGAGAAAGAGCGATGTTGTGGGAAAATTCATAGAATTTTACGGTTCCGGAGTATCAAGGCTTCCACTTCCTGACAGGGCTACAATATCAAATATGTGCCCCGAATATGGCGCTACCTGTGCACTGTTTCCTGTGGATGATGAGACAATCAGCTATCTCAGGCTTACAGGAAGGCCAGAGGAGCAGGTACAGCTTGTGAAGGAATACTTCACATTGCAGGGATTATTCGGAGTCCAGAAGGGAATTGACTATTCAGAGGTCATAGATTTTGATCTTTCACAGGTAAGAAGCACCATAGCAGGACCAAAACTCCCGCAGCAGAAGGTTCCACTGGAAAAGTCAAGGGACAGTTTCCTTTCATTCCTCGAAGGGAGCGGAGTAAAGTTCCAGGAAGGAAAGAATTCACAGGTAGCAGTTTCCGTCAGGAATGCTCCTGTTGTGATCAATGGGCATGAGGAAACAGTAAAGGATGGGGACATAGTCATAGCAGCCATAACAAGCTGTACAAACACATCGAACCCCAGAGTGATGATAGGTGCAGGGCTCCTTGCAAAAAAAGCTGTGGAACTCGGGCTCAGTGTCAACAGAAAGGTGAAAACAAGCCTGGCACCAGGATCAAGGGTTGTTTCGCAGTATCTTCAGAGCAGTGATCTTCAGAAATATCTCGACCATCTGGGGTTCAATATTGCAGGATTTGGATGCACAACATGCATAGGGAACAGTGGCCCCCTTGACACATCTTTGGAAAATACCATAACTGAAAACAATCTTTTCAGCGTCGCAGTTCTTTCAGGAAACAGGAACTTCGAGGCAAGAATACACAGGAGCATCAAGGCAAACTACCTCATGTCGCCGCCGCTGGTTGTGGCCTTTGCAATTGCAGGCACAATCCTTATAGACATGGAGAAAGAACCTCTCGGAAAGGATTCCAGGGGAAATCCCGTGTTCCTGAAGGATATATGGCCCTCAGAGAAGGAAATAGATGGAATTATTGCAAAGAACATAAGCAGGGATCTTTTCGCAGGCAACTACTCAAAAATAAATAGTTTCAGCGATCTGTGGAACAGGATGGAATCCCCTGCAGGAATGATGTATTCCTGGGACAAAAAGAGCACATACATAAAAAATCCTCCATTCTTCGACGATTTCACCGGGAAGTTGCCCGATTATGTCCCTGCAATTCAAAATGCAAGGATACTGGCAGTTTTTGGTGATTCAGTCACGACCGATCATATATCACCTGCGGGGTCTATATCCAAAAACTCGCCTGCAGGGAAATACCTCTCGGAAAATTCAGTAAGTCCTGACGACTTCAACTCTTTTGGCTCAAGAAGGGGAAATCATGAGGTCATGATGAGGGGAACATTTGGCAACAGCAGGATAAAGAATCTGCTCTGCAGCAGGGAAGGCCCTTACACCAGGACTGAGGAGAACGGACCTGAACAGTGGATATTTGATGTTTCAGAACAGTACATCAGGAAAGGGACACCCTCTGTTGTATTTGCAGGAAAGGAATACGGCACAGGTTCCTCAAGGGACTGGGCAGCAAAGGGGCCACAGCTCCTTGGAGTCAGGGCTGTTATTGCAGAAAGTTACGAAAGGATACACAGGAGCAACCTCATCGGAATGGGAATACTTCCGTTACAGTTCATGCAGGGGAAGAAATTCACCGATCTGCAGATAGACCCATACTCTCCCTTGCATATTGCACTTCCACAGAAAATTGAGCCACAGACAGAGGCCAGGCTGAAATACATGGGAAAGGACGGAAGCGATCATGAGGAGGTACTGCACATAAGGCTGGACACACCTGTAGAAGTAAGCTACTACCTCAATGGCGGCATCCTGCAGTATGTGATGAGAAACATGAAGGAGTGAGTTTTTATACCAACTTCCGATATTTTTCATCATGATCATTTTCACTGATTTTTTTTAAGAAATGTGAATTTAAGTTCATGAGCATTTCAGATCTGAAACGGTTCAGGAAAAGAAGTCACAGCATCCATAACTTCCTGGCGGATCAGCAACTGGTTTTCCATTGTTCCATTGAAGATCATCCTTCTCACCTCCGTTCCGCTGAATCCGATCTTGTGTCCAGGCTCATGCCCGCAACTGTCTGAAAATGAGAATGTTTCACATCTTCTGCAGTAACTTGCAGCATTGAATTTCATAAGTTCAATGCCAAGATCTGGAAACGCCTCACAGTTTTTCTGTGCATCAAATGCGCCATAGTAATTCCCGACACCTGCGTGATCCCTCCCTATGATGAAATGGGATGCTCCAAAATTTTTCCTCATTATGGCATGGAGAAGGGCCTCCCTCGGGCCCGCATACTGCATCTCATAATTCAGGGGGGCCACCAGCACCCTCTCTTTCGGGTAATGGGAATTCACCAGTGCATCATAGGATTTCACTATGACACCGTCATTGAAATCACCACTCTTCTTCTTTCCAATTACGGGGTTTATGAATAAACCATCCGTGGTATCGAGAGCCTTCATATGCATGAACTCGTGGCCCCTGTGCGGAACGTTTCTTGTCTGGAATGCCGTTACAGTTTTCCATCCTGCCTTTTTGAAACGTTCCCTTGTTTCGGCTGGGCTTAATGTTCTGTCCGAAAACGGCAGGTCATATGGAAAAACCTTAATGAATTCTCCTGAAAGATAAAGATTCCCACGGGAAAGGAACCTTGCAAAACCGGGATGTGAAGTATCCTCCGTCTGGAATATTCTCCTTCCGGCATATACCGGATCAATACTGAATCTTTCATCGATCTTAAGAATGGCTATGGGCCCTGAAACATCCCTGAGGACAATTTCATCTCCATCCTTCAGCGATCCGAAGTTTTCCTGCCCGATGGGAAGCATGATCGGAATGGGCCATATGGTACCGTCAGGAAGCCTCTGCTCTTTCAGTATATTCTCAATCTCATGGCTGGAGTTGAACCCCTTCAGGGGACTGTAGACTCCGGTCGAAATGAGTCTTGCAGTTATCCTTGTCCCATAGGGGACATCCACATGCTGGGAATCTGAAAATTCAGAACAGATGGCCGGATTTGCTTCCGGTATTGAAATAAGGCGCTTTCCGTGAGGATCTGGAATCATAAATTTTTCACATCCTGCTCATTACTGGAATTGATTTCAGCACTCATTCTGTGAATT
Source organism: Thermoplasmata archaeon (assembly GCA_021822985.1). Taxonomy (GTDB): domain Archaea; phylum Thermoplasmatota; class Thermoplasmata; order Thermoplasmatales; family Thermoplasmataceae; genus Cuniculiplasma. The sequence continues at coordinate 22,978 of JAKAPZ010000009.1, forward strand.
CCGCACTCTTTTTTTCCGGTTTCCCACCACCACCTTCCTGCCCTCGAATCCTCCCCTTGCAATATTGCCCTTGTGCAGGGAGCACATCCAATGCTCGGGAAACCCCTGTCATGCAGGGAATTGTATGGTATTTCGTTCTGTCTTATGTAATTCCAGACCTGTTCTTCAGTCCAGTCAGCAAGGGGATTGATCTTGAAAAGCCCATCTCTGTCGGGGTCTTCCATGATCTTCTGAACGGTGGATCTATCCACTGACTGTTCCCTTCTAAGGCCCGTGATCCATGCCTTTCTCGTGCTCAACTCAGTGTTCAGGGGTACGATTTTTCTTGCTTCGCAGCATTTTTTCCTCAGTTCCACAGATCTGTAGAAAAGGTTTGGCCCATAGTCCTTCATCATTCCACTCAAACGATCTGCATCTGGGTGCAGGAATTTAATGCTGAATCCATATTTCTGAATAGCCAGATCAATCAATGCATAGGTTTCCTCATTAAGCCTTCCGGTGTCAAGTGTGATGATATCGGGAATGATGGAATTCTTCTCCCTGAAACTGTAAAGCATGTGAAGTATGATCATATCTTCAGCTCCAAAACTGCATGAAAATACGGCATCCTTCCCGAACCTTTCCATGGCCTGGAGAAGAGTCTCCATGGCTGAAACTTCTTCGCTTCTGGCTGTAGAAATATTGTTGTTTAGCACATATCCAAATTCCCTGTAAATATTTAACGCAATTCATATACTTAAATTATGATAGAAATATGAAACAGTTGCATATTGTTTGAAATTTTATATTGATAAAAATTCATATAGAGATTAAACATGTATCATCATGGGTCTTTTCCTGAGCGATATCATCGATGCTTCAAGGACAAAGCCGCATAAAGACGGCCAGACAATGGTACTGGACAGGATATCGGGCAATCCCTCCACATTTGCGCAATCCATTTCCCAGTATATAGATGTTGCAAAGATAGGATGGGGGATACCATTCCTTCTGGACACGGAATTTCTTGACAGGTGGGTCAGTGCATGGAATGATCTGGGAGTGAGTGTTTCCAACGGCGGGACACTTCTGGAATATTGTGTGACAAAGCAGAAACAGGAAAAGTGTCTGCGTGCACTTCACATGCATGGATTCCGCACATTTGAGATCAGTGAAGGGATCATCGAAATACCAAATAACGAGAAGAAGGCAATGGCAGAACTGGCAAGATCTCTGGAAATGAGGCTGCACATAGAAGTTGGAAAAAAAGATCTGAGGAATCAGCTTTCGCTGAGCACCACGCTGGAGAAAATAGGAGCGGCAATGGATCTTGATCCTGATATTGTTATAGTGGAGGGAAGGGAATCAGGCAAGGGTGTGGCCATATATGATGAATCAGGGAAAATAAAGTGGGACTGGGTGGATGCCATCATTTCCGAATTTGGAATGAAGAAGATAATGTTTGAGGCACCGCAGGAAGTGCAGCAGACAGAACTCATAATAAGGCTGGGAAAGGAAGTGAATCTTGGGAATGTGGCCCTGGGAAGCGTTGCTGCCCTGGAATCCCAAAGGCAAAGTATCAGGGGAGACACCTTCGGGGCACATCCAAGGCAACCGGACATCAATGGAGGCCCATCTCCCAGATTTGTATTTTTCATAATAAGCACACATGGTGCAATAGATCAGGAGAAAATAATGAATCTGACAGGGCTCAACAGAAGGACTACCCAGAATTCACTTTCATCCCTCATCAGGCAGGGCCTCATAAGGGAAACCAGGGATATGACAGATCTGAGAAAGAAGCTATATTCTTTGAACTCATAAACTTAGAAGAATTACAACTTTATGGGCAAGGAAGCCACTTATCTAGCAATGAGAGATGTCTGTAAGAAAATATCCTGAAAGAGCAATATGAGCGATCTTGTTTCGAAAACGCATAAATGAAAAACATATTATATATAATTCAATTGACACTGCATGGATAATTCTACCAATTCGAAGAGATACTGCCACAAATGTGGAAACGAAGTTACGGAGGGAGATGTCTGCCAGAGTTGCGGTGCAAAACAAATGTCCTTAACAAAAGGTTCTTCTTGGGGTGAAGTGGATCATAATGCTTTGAATTACTTCAGAATGGCTTCGCTAATACAGATTTTTGGTTCGATTGGGCCACTTCTTTTGACAGTATCCAGTTCATCTTTTCTGTATCTCTCTTTCAGTACGAGTTCTGGAGGTATACCACAAACTCTATTATTCATGCTCATCCTCGTGGTCATAGCCATCCTTATCTTCTCTGCAAGCATGTACTTATACAGCAAATCTTTTAAGGAATTGATGGAAAAAGACAAATTCAAGTTCTCATTCCCTCACACAGGAGCCTTGATCCTGACTTTCATCGTCATATTCATTGCCCTTGGGTTGCTCTATATTGTCTCGTTATTAGCAAGCTTAACAACAGTAACCGCCACCTCGACATCATACAATGGATCATCGGTTTCTCCGGTTTTTGCAAGCATGATTGCTGTTTTTGGATTGCTCGGGCTTCTTGGCATAATATCATTTGTAGGTTATATAGGGCTCTTAATGGGACAGTGGAGAGTGGGAACAGAATACAACTCAGATTTGATACATATTGGAACAATCCTGAGTCTTATCCCAGTTATATCGATATTGGGGCCCATACTTTTCTTCATATCTTCAACCAAGATTTTGGGAAGCATGAAAACAACACAGGAAGGCCCCCTTTCGGCCCCATAAATTTTACCATACCAAAATGCCTTTAATCAAAAGGCTAAATTTTTATTTATCACTTTTCAGAATCTGATCTTTTCATTATATTGTTGGATATTATGAATAGAAAAAATTTTTTGTTCGATCCTTCTCTGGGTCATTCCATGCTTATGCATATAGACAATGATTAATATACAACATTATTTTTCGCTCTTGTGTCATTTCTAGGGCGAAAGCATTTAATTTGCGCAAAGTGTGAAAATATAATTCCTGCTATGCTAAATTGCCCACTTTGTGGAGCGAGGCAGAGAACAGTAGGATCGTCAGAAAAGAAGATAAAAGTTCAGGAGAAAGATTTTCAAACTGCAAGAATGCACTACGTTTCCATGATCCATTTCAGAACCGGCTCAATTTTAAGTGTCGCCGGCTATGCAATATCATTGCTGCTTCTGATTCTGTTGATTTATATTGATGGATTTATGCAGACAGGAAGTTTTCCCGTACAAATGTGGATATTTTTTCTCATTTTGTTAATAGTAGTGATCATAATGACAATCAATATAATTGAAATGTATTTCTACGCAAAATCTTTCCGGATAATGAATAATATAGGATATACGAATTTCTCCCTTCCTTACACTGGAACAATCATACTGATTTTTACGGAAATTTTATCTATTTTTGGTGTTCTATATTATATCAATCTGATAGGAACAATAACTACCCAAATCCAGCAATCATTTCTCTTTCTAGCTGTTTTTGTTTTGGTCATCTTATTCCTGTGGTTCATAGGGCAAGTTTGCCTTTTGACAGGAATGTGGAGAATGTGTTTAGTGTATGATTCCACATTAATGCGATCAGGAGTATGGGCCACCGTATTGTTTTCAATAATATTTCCTGTATTGCCATTTCTTGGCCCCATACTATTGTCCATTTCTTCAAACGATATTGTACAGGGCATGGAGTATGAATTGGAAAAAATGGTTGTATAGTTTTATTTTATCAGCTTTCCTGTTGCTATTTTCCACATGTATAGATCAAGAATCCCGGGCTCAATAGAAAATTCCTCTGCCTTTTTGGTGATTATCTTTTCCATCTCATAATATCTTTTCCTGTTAAGCGGTTTGTTTTCCGAATTGAATCCAGGCGCGACCATTCTGATTATATGCTTATCCAGTATGGCAAAGGAGAAAACACCACAATTTCTCAGGAAGTGAGAAGCTTCCTTGTAACCTATTCCTGTTAGCATTTCCACGAGAAATTCCCTCGCGGCCCATGGATCGGGGTGATTCAGTATCATGGGAAGCTCTCTCGCAACCCACCTGTTTGAGGTTATGTACCTGCTCCTTGTATTGTAGAATCTGTATCTTGCATTTTTCAGTGCATTCCGGAGATCCACTTCATTCATATCCATAAAAGGCTTTGGCCCCAACTGTTCCTGCATGCTTATGCCAAGTTCTGCAGAAGTGTTTGCCGTAAGGATGCAGAAACTGAGTTCGAAGAATATGCTTTCCGGTTCGCTATTCCTGAATGACCTGAATTGCTCCAACTTCCTTTGAACTTCTATCCTGAAATCGGAATCCATCAATTCTGCTACACTTCTTGCCCAGTCTTCAGACATTTCACCCTGCTATGAGAATCTTTATCAAAAAGTCTTGCATCTATACGATAATGAAAATATACGCAGAACCAGATTCCGGTATCACACCCGTTCTTGAATTCATCAAAAGAAGCAGGGGGCATCTCAACATGAACTATTACCTTCTTGATCATAAAGATATCATCAAGGAGATAGAGAATGCTGTCAGCAGAAAGGTGCAGGTGAGAATAATAGTTGATGGCCATCCATATGGAGGAAACCAGGGTGAAAGCATAGATTCACTGCGCAAAACCGGAGCACAGGTCAATTTTTCCCCTTCCAGATTTGATGGAAATGAAGTTTTTGATCATGCAAAATACATGTTCAACGAGAGCGAATACATGATTGGCACTGCAAACCTCACGCAGGATGCTTTTACCAAAAACAGGGAATATCTGGTGGAAGGAAATGAAAAGAAGATCTACAGATCGATGATGAGCATATTCGAGTCTGACTGGGAGGGAAAAAGGGCCGGAATATACGCAAGAAAATATTTGGTAGTTTCTCCCGATTCCCAGAACCTGTTGCTGGAAATTATAAGGGGTGCAAAAAAGCTGGATATTGAAACAGAGGAACTTGGAGACGACAAGGCTGTTATAGAGGCCCTGGGTGCAAAGGGGAAAAGGGCAAGAATCATTCTCCCATCCAGCATTTCTCCCGCAGACAAGCTTAACGTCAAAGAACTCACAGACAGGGAGGTGAATGTAAGGTATTGTTCCGCAGATAACCTTTACATTCATGCAAAGGTAATAAACACGGGAAAGATTGTTTTCATAGGATCGCAGAATTTTTCATCCACCAGCCTCATGAGGAACAGGGAAGTGGGAATAATAATCAGGAAGGGCGGAATTAAAAGAATTGTCTCAGCACATTTCTCATCTGACTGGAAAAAATCCTATGAACCAGGAAAAAAACCTAAGGGAAAAAAGAATTAAGTGTCTCCCCCATATTCCTTGAATATGGGAACCTTGAATTTAACTCCCTTTTTCAGTATGTCCCTTGAACTTTCGTAGCCTGCATCTGCATGCCTTATCACTCCAATTCCGGAATCTGCATTCAGTACCTTCCTTGCCCTCTCCTCAGCCTCCTTTGAGCCGTCCACCACAAGAACAAATCCAGCATGTATTGCATTTCCTATGCCTGTCCCCCCTCCATGGTGGAGTGATACCCATGTTGCACCGGATGCAATATTGAGCATTGCATTGAGAACGGGCCAGTCTGCTATGGCATCGCTTCCATCCTTCATGTTCTCAGTTTCCCTGTATGGGGAAGCAACAGAACCTGTGTCGTGATGATCTCTGCCGATTGCAACAGGCGCAGTCACCTCTCCGCTCTTCACGAGATCATTTATGAGAACGCCTATCTTTTCCCTTTCACCGTAAGCTGCATAGCATATCCTTGCAGGAAGACCCTGGAACTTAACCTTCTCTCTTGCGAGTTTCAGCCAATTTACAAGTGATTCATTGTAGCCAAGGTGATATTCCAGTTCCTTATCTATCCTGAATATGTCTTCGGGGTTTCCAGAAAGTGCGACCCACCTGAATGGGCCGGAACCGACTGCAAAAAGATCCCTGATGTAGGCAGGAACATATCCCTGAATATCGAATGCCCTCCTCTCTCCGCCCTCTTTCGCCCTGGTTCTCAGGTTATTTCCATAGTCGAACACTCTTGAGCCCTTTTCCCTGAAGGAGAGTATGGCTTTCACCTCTTTCACAATGGAAGCATACACTGCCTCCCTGTATTTTATAGGATCATCAGTTCTGAATTTTTCGGCAGACTGCGGAGAATATCCTTCCGGAATGTATCCCACATTTATGTCGTGTGCAGCAGTCTGATCCGTAACGATATCCGGGACAATTCCTCTCCTGAGAAGTTCCAGATACACGGTTGCAGCATTCCCAAGGAGGCCAATGGAAAGTGGTTTGCCTGCATGGACGTATTCATCCTTCATCCTGAGGGCCTCATCCAGATCATGGGCCTGAACATCCAGATATTTTCCTCTCAGTCTCCTGTCTATCTTATCCTGATCAACATCCACTATGATTCCAACTCCATTGTTCATGGTGATGGCAAGCGGCTGGGCCCCACCCATTTCTCCCAATCCTGAAGAAAGAATCCATTTCCCTGCCAGATTCTCTGCACCAAACTCCTTCTTTGCTATGGCATGCAGCGTTTCATATGTACCCTGCAGTATGCCCTGCGATCCAATGTATATCCAGCTCCCTGCAGTCATCTGGCCAAACATGGTGAGACCCCTCTTCTCAAGATCCCAGAATATATCGTCCGTTGCCCATTTTGGAACTATCTGTGCATTTGAAATCAGTACCCTTGGCGCATCCTTCGAAGTCTTGAATGCACCCACAGGTTTTCCGGACTGTATCAAGAGAGTCTCATCGGAGTAGAGTTCTCTGAGCATTGCAATAATCTCATCAAAATCTCTCCACGATCTTGCTGCTTTCCCCTTTCCTCCATAGACTATGAGATTATCAGGATCTCTTGCGACCTCCGGATCAAGATTGTTCATAATAAGCCTGAATGCGGCTTCCTGCTGCCAGCCTCTGGTATTCAGGGTTTTCCCCCTCGGGGCCTTTATCACTCTCTTATTTTCCATGCCTGTTCATACTTATATACGTTTTAATTTTTTCATTACAAGGAGACTGTCAAATTATAGTTGAAATTTTACTGCATCTCAACATGGAACCGAAATCATGAAATGCTTTCATAATATAGGATTATGTGCACATGCACAACGTCCGCAACATCATATCAGGTTAAGGATGAAATCCTCACTTAGGAAAGCATCTGAAATATGTATGAACTTTCCTGGAATCAGTATATCGCATGAAACAGTCAGAAATGCCGCGCCTGGCATTCCCACACACTTGAGAAGATGAAAACATCAGGAAAGATAATGGTATAGTATTGCAATTGGGAAACCCTATACCAGAAACGATCTTTTTTCGGAAAATTGTTACACTTATTCATTCATTGAGTATGGTCTCAGAGGTGTAATACAAGAAAGAGATCAATATCATCATATCCATCCATGTTCAGTCCTAAACATAGTTATAATAGCAAATGTAAAGTTTAATTTGCAAAGGACAAAAAATCAAGTAATACTGATTTTATTCCTAAGTCTGTGTCAAACAGGGAGAAATGTGCCACCAATATGGCCTGTTCTGTCAAATAGGCAATATATCTTTCACTAAGTTTTTGTATCCTAATCATAAATTTAGTCTCTTGATTCTTTTCGAAATTCTTCTTGATACTCTCCTGATAACTTTCTCGGATGTATAACTCTCATTGACAAAATCACGAATAAGTAGCATGCTCGCCTTCAGATTCTCAGGATTTTCCAGGTGGATAAGAGCGAACTTATCAGACAGGATTTCATATCTTTCAATCAATATTATAAACATTCCCAGCGAGAAAATACATAAAGCTGCAATTGTCACCAAAATATACAAAAAAACAATTAAAAGGCCAAGAATTGAAAACAAACAGATAGAGAAAACCAGGATCATCAATGATAAAACAAATGTGTGCGCCAGACGTCTCTTAATCTTATCATCTTCATAATCGGCATGGCCAAGCTCATGTAAAATTAGTGGATCAAGTTCCTTTGAGGTGATATTTTTTGCCAATCTCTCATCGATGAAAATTTCCACATTTTCTATGTTCCCTCTTGTAAATAATGGTGGAAATTTTCCACTATTGATGAAAGTTTTAATCAATATTCCATTTCTGGCTATTTCTTCAAATTTCCCGGAATAATAAACTGATAGTTCATCATCGTCAATGTTTATCAAACTGTATCTGTTGTACTTTCTTAGTGTTCCAGAAAACGGAATATCATTGGTTTCTGAGCTTGGTTTAAAAAATAGATAATAATTCACAACTCCTATAATAACCAAAATAACAAGCATAAAAGCCAGAGAATAGATAAAATTGAAAGAAAATTGTGGAAATAGATACACCAAAATACCAGAAATAAGCAGAATAGAAAAATATATGTAAATTCCCAATATTTTTTTAGACATTTTATTCAATTTAGGCACTTCCTAATAGAAATCATTTATAAAAAAGATAGTGTACTGAATCCGCTGTAAAATTGAAGGGGCCCTGCACAATTCAGATTTGAAGAGGCGAAAATATGCAGACCAATTGGAAGTAATGATAGGTAGTTTTCTTCAGGAAAGAAAGGAAGAAAAACTCAGTGGAATCTTTTCTCAACACATTTATGTAAGGGATGCAAGAATGCCGGCATCCTCTCTTCCATATGAAAGATCAGATGACAGAAAGGGCCCAGGAACTGTCCAAGAAATTGAAAACCGAAGACTGGAGAAGGAGAACTGGAACTGAAGAAATTACACACCTCCATACTGTTGGAATCATACTTACGGGGTGTTTCAACACGCAGCATCAGGAATGTTGTTGAAACATTGAGTATGGGAAATATCTCGCTCGTGTTACAAATGAAAATTTATTGTATTAAAGTAAAAGGAGTTACCAAAGCAGTAAATCACTGAACTTTTGGAGGTATGCCGTGAGCCGGGATTGAACCAGCGACCCCCAGATCTTCAGTCTGGTGCTCTCCCTACTGAGCTATCACGGCTAAGAATTCTAGGCTCATGATTATGATAATTTATTTAATCTTTAAGGAAACTGCATTTATGAAATGCCAAGAATTTTAAGCCCTTATGCGGTACCCTTTTATGATACCTGGAAAGATGAATTCCAGAGAAATGAGAAGAATGATGCAACAGATGGGTATTAAATCCACTGATATGGCAGACGTCAAAAGAGTAGTAATGGAAGCTGAGGGGAAAAAATACATTATAGATTCCCCGCAGGTAGTAGCCATAGAGGCCCAGGGGCAGAAATCATTTCAGATAACGGGAAATATGAGGGAAGTAAAGGTCACGCAGGCCGCGCCACAGAAGGAAAAGCAGGATCTGTTCCCAGCGGATGACATAAAACTTGTTGTTGAACAGACATCATGCACAACAGAACAGGCAGTAGAGGCGCTGAAGAAGGCAGAAGGAGAACCTGCAGAAGCCATCATGTTTATACTTTCAGAGAAGAACAGCCAGTGAAATGACAGAGGCATCCTATCAAAAAAGATGATGATCTTGGAAGGGCAAAAACATGCAGAACTGAATTTTTCAAAAATCCTGAAAAGATACATGCCTGATGAGAATGAGAAAAGAAATAAGCATGCAATAGCTGATGATATAATGAAGAGGCTCTCTTCAGAAATAGAGAAGAGAGGAATTGATGCAGACACGGTTCTTGTTGGATCCCTTGCAAGAGGTACAGCACTGAAGAACAGTGATGTCGACATTTTCATAAGATTTTCAAGGAATTATGAAAGAGCAAAGATGGAAAGAGCCGGACTCGATCTTGGTTTTTCCATATTCCCTGACGCCACCCCAAAATATGCGGAACATCCATATATTTCCTCTGTGGTAAGCGGAACAAAGGTGGACATAGTTCCATGTTACAGAATTGAGTTCAACACCCCAAAAATATCCTCAGTGGACAGGACACCTCTCCACACCCAGTATATGAAGGAAAGGCTTACAGGAAAAAGCATAGAGGAAGTGATTCTGACGAAGCTGTTCCTGAGGAAACAGGGCATCTACGGTTCAGAGCTTAAGACCGAGGGTTTCTCAGGGTATGTATGCGAACTTCTAATTCTACATTTCGGAACATTCTACAACTTCATGGAACAAATGTCCAGGTTGAGCGGAAGGCTGGTGATCCGTGATAATGTGAAGGAATTTCACTCTCCCGTGGTGATAATTGATCCTGTAGATCTGTCAAGAAATGCAGGTGCTGCAGTGAGCAATGACAGCCTCTCAGTTCTCAAGACTGCATCAAAATTCTTCCTTATGTTTCCCTCTGATGATTATTTCTACTATGATGAAAATCCCGGCACTGAGCCTGTAAAGCATGAAAGGGGGACATATTTGCTTGCACTTGTCATTGAGAGGCCGGATATAATTGATGATATTCTATTCCCGCAGGTGCATCTCACGAGAAAGAAACTGGGCGAGTTTGCCGAAAACATGGAACTGCCGCTGCTGAATATTTTTGATCACGTGGAGGAAAAAACAGTCACAGTACTGATGGAATTCGCTTCTCCCTCGCTCCCTTCCATAGAAAAAAGAACGGGCCCCCCTGCAGGGAACATGAACGTTGTATCATTCATTGAAAAGCATATGAATTCACCGGATTTTGTAAGGGGCCCATTTGTGGAGAATGGAAGAATAGTAATTGAAGTGAGAAGAAAGATCACACAGTTCAGGGATATTTTCAGGAATAACCTTGAAAACATCAATTTTGGAAAAAACCTGAACAGGCTGAAACCAGGAGCATCAATTCTTGACAATCAGGAAGAAATAAGGAAGAGCGATGCATACAGGGCATTTCTTTCTGTGAAAAGCCCTTTTCTATCCGCCCGAAAAGATTTCAAGAAATAGAAGGTCGTCTGATGGATTCACTATGCGATCCCCCGTGGCCGGAACTCCATTCAGGATTGATATGAATCTCTCGCCAGAGAGTTTCATCTTCTCCATTATGGCATCAATAGTCATGCTGGCCTCAATGGAATCTGTCAAACTTGTTCTTCCCTTTACCCTTATCATATCGCACCTACAGCCCCGGGCAGATTCGAACTGCCGTCGCCGGATCCAAAGTCCGATATGCTTGTCCACTACACCACGGGGCTAAAAAATATAAAAATTGGTTTATGGTGTAATTTTTATGGCCCTTGTGGGGCAGACGCTCTCGCATGCCATACAGAAAATGCACTCTGTTTCCCTTACTGGATCGCACTTGTCAGTTCTGTATTTTCCATACAGATCTTCGTCTCCTGATATGCTCTTATCGTTTCCCGTACCCATCTGACCAGGGTTAAGTGCCCACTCATAAAGACTCACAGGGCAGACATCCATGCAAGCACCATCGGCGATGCATGTTTCCCAGTCGACTGCAACCTTTGTGCCATGTATACCGTTTTTTGTAGGATATGGCTTACCATCTGCATCTGTTCTCTGTACACCCTCTCCTCTAATTTCATGATCGTGGTGTTTTCCTGTAACAGGATTGTTTGTTGCATCTTCTGCAAAGTTTTCTTCTATGGGTTTTGGCTTGTAATCAAGATCCTCTAACTTAACCATTGAGTCACCTGACACCATATTATTAGATTGTTATTTAATTATTTGTATGAGTGGGTGTTCTGATTCCGCATAAAATTGCAATAAATCTAAATATCATGCAATTATCGTGTTGCTTTTCTACATATAAACCTCTCAACTCTTAAAAAAACTAAATTTCTGGTAAAGTTTTAAGTTATAATGCAATATCCTCCCATGAGTGAGACCTCTGGGAAAATTTTAGACAGAAAGAGTATAGGCGACTTTACGGCCACACTTATCAGACAGTTGAAATACAGGAGAAACGACTTCAAATCCATAGGTCCCATGGGAGGATTCACTTCACTTATTGATCTTGGAAACATAGCCCTGGCATTCAACACCGACGGAGTTGGAACCAAGGTGATGATTGCAAAAGAAGCACATAAGTATGAAAGCATTGGCATAGACTGCGTGGCGATGAATGTGAATGATACCATCACATGTGGAGCGGAACCCATAGCCATGCTTGACTATCTTTCACTCAACAATTTGGACACGGGAATTGCAAGAGAACTTGGAATTGGCCTGAATGTGGGGGCCCAGATGGCGAACATTTCCATCATTGGAGGAGAGACCGCAATGGTGCCCGATCTTGTTACATCGCTTGATGTTGCGGGAAGTGTTATAGGAATCGTCCAGAAAAGCCAGATAATCACAGGCGAAAGAATCATGGATGGGGATCTCATATTCAGCCTCCAGAGCAGTGGAATTCACTCCAACGGATTCACCACCGTGAGGAAAATTCTTAATGATAATAACATTGGTTTAAATGATAAGTTCCCCGGAGAAAACAAGAAGACCTCAGATCTCATCCTTGAACCTACAAGAATTTATGTGAAGGAAATTCTTGATATCCTCAATATTGTGGACATAAAGGGTATGGCTAACATTACAGGTGGAGGTTTCAAGAATATAGTCAGGCTCAAGGATATGAAATACGTCTTTGACGATCCAGCAGAATCCCAGAATGTTTTCAAGAAACTTCAGGAACTTGGCAATATGTCCTATTCACAGATGTATGAGACGTTCAACATGGGAACCGGATTCATGGTAGTAATAGATCAGGACAGTAAGACAGATTTCGTATCGACACTCAAAACAAGAGTGCAGATTAAGGAGATAGGCCACGTGGAAAATGGCACTGGAATAGAGATACCGAAATTTGAAACAAGCCTTGCCGGGTACTATTGAAATTTATTAAATACACGCAATTCTTTTTTTATGCCTGACAGATAAATTTTTTGATAAAAAATATGTTCACAAAGTTAATAAAAGTTGTTTGAATTATCCATGGGATCAGTATGAAAATAGTAGCAGTTGTAGATGATGAAAATGTCCTGACACCACTAGAATATGGCGAAACAATCATTCAAGTTGACACTGACACAGGCGAGAAAAAACTTTACGAGAATCCAGGCTTCGGATCACCCTATCAGGGAAAAGAGAGGGCAATGGCTGGAATTCTTACACTTAAGGCCGATGCGATACTGGTAAAGGAAGGATTTCTTTGCCCTGGATCGTACCATATGTCAAAAGGGAGAATGCAGTACATCCCTGTAGACGAGGAGAAATTTGATGAAATAGAGCCAAAACTAAACACAATAACAGGAAAGGCAGTATCAGAACTTGACTTTGGCCTTTACAGGGAGTAATCCCACCAATTTCTTGATATACAAATCATTCAGAAGAAGATCTTAAATCCAGAGATATGGATTGTTTCAAAACATAGGCAAGTAGTCCACAATTTTCTTAAGATTCCAGTTTGTGCATTAAAACGAATGCGGAAAGGAAGAATCAGGTTCAACATTTTAGCAATATATTTTAGCTGTTAGCTGAAAATGCCTAAAGTTACCCATTACCACAACTTTAATATAATGCATATAAATAAGGGTGATACGCACGTTTATGCACCTTGTGAAGAGATATCATAAGGGAAGGGTATGAGGTTAATATAACCGATGAAGCCGATCAAATAATAGTAAATTGGATTGTGCAGTCTGTGAAACTATCTGGGGGATGGTTCGGTTTGGGAGCCGAGGAAGGACGTGCCAAGCTGCGAAATGTCTCGGGGAGGCGCAAGGGGCCCTTGATCCGAGAATGTCCGAATGGGA
>JAKAPZ010000010.1 GCA_021822985.1 Thermoplasmata archaeon
GCCATATTCATCAGTGAAGTGTATGCACGCAAAAGAAATATCAGCCTGATCCCACTTGCATCTTTCCTTATGATTGCAGGGATAATCATACTCTTTGGGGGATTTATCTGGTACATTTCTTTTCAACTTGTATGGATATTTCTTATATGCTATTATACCGGATTTTCCCTTTATGAAATTAGTGCAATTCCTGCCATAACAAGAAATATAAGAACGGAAAATTATGGTTCAGGCATTGGCATCTTTTTTTCATTTCAGTTTATAGGAAATGGAGCCGGAGCACTGATAGCGGGCTCTGCAGCTGGAATTGGCAATACTCCCGGAGATTTTGCCGTTCCATTTGCAATCGCCCTTGCGCTTTCCATAATTGGATCATTAATTTTATTTTCCCTTGCTGAAACCGGAAATAACATTCACAACCTTTGATGAAATTGTTTGGGCCCCCATGGATAGCACCGTATTTTTGGCTGTGTCGATTATTGTAATGCTGCAGTTTTTCATGAACAGCCCGCCTGCATCCTCTTCTTCTACTCCCAGCATAGTGCATACAAGTGCTTTGATGGGAAGCATATGGGACACGAATATATTGATCCCCGCATAGGAAAATATTGCATCATGCATCCTTTGTGCCTGTGATTCGAAGGATTCTATTTCTCCACCGGGTTTATGGAATTTTGGAACATTTTTAGAACTGGTGTTATTGAGGTTTCCAAAATAGGTTTCGTGAATCTCATCATTTATGGATATATGTTTCCTGAATCCACCTGCTTTGGCAAGAATTTCCCCTGTCTGAAGTGCCCTTTCCAGAGGACTGCACACAATTTGATCCACAAAAGGCATTATTTCTGACAGTGCCTCTCCAACTGCCTTTGCCTGTTTCCTTCCATTTTCTGTCAGGGGAAATCCCTTATGGTCATGGGAAACCACGTTGATTTTATTTCCCTCACTCTCACCATGCCTGATCAATATTGCTATTCCTGTCACGCTTTTGAATGAATAAGTAATAATAATATTTTTTCTTCATGGTAAGTGGTTAGAATGGAAGGCAAGTATAATCATCTTAAGGATGAAAAAAGCCCGTATCTTCAGCAGCATGCTTCAAATCCCGTAGATTGGTATCCCTGGGGAGAGGAAGCTTTCAATCTCGCAAAAACACTCAATAAGCTTGTAATGGTCAGCATCGGATATTCGACCTGCCACTGGTGCCATGTGATGGAGAGGGAGAGTTTCAGCAGGGAAAGAATCGGAAAAGTTCTCAACGATAGTTTTGTCTGCATAAAGGTAGACAGGGAAGAAAGGCCAGATCTGGATGCATTCCTGATTGATTTTTCCATAAAGACAACAGGTTCTGCAGGTTGGCCCCTGAATGTAATAATGACACATGAGAAAAAACCCCTTCTTGCATTCACATATCTTCCTCCAGAGAGCAGGGGTCAAAATTTGGGGCTATACCAGCTTGCAACGGGCATTGCCGAATCATGGAAAAATGATCCTTCAGAACTTCTCAACAGGGCAGAGGAAACATCCTCAAACATCACAAATTTCCTTAAAAATGAGCCTACATATTCCCAGTATATTCCTTCAACCACATATGCACAGCTTGAAAAAATTTATGATTCTTATTATGGCGGATTCAGCCGCGGAACAAAATTTCCGTCTCCACATAACCTGATGTTCCTTGCTTCATACTATCATTCAACCGGGAATGGAAATGCCCTTTCTATGGCAGAGCACACTGCAGGTGCAATGAGAATGGGCGGCATATACGATCATGCTGGTTATGGGATTCACAGGTATGCAACAGATACAGGATGGAAAATACCGCATTTTGAGAAAATGTTATACGACCAGGCATCAATGATACTTGCACTCTCTGATCTCTATCTTGTTACAGGGAAAAACGAATACCATGAAATGATCAGGGAATTTTTCCATTTTCTCAGGGCAAACATGAAATCTGATTCGGGAGGCTATTACACAGCGATGGATGCAGACAGTGAGGGTATCGAAGGAAAATATTACACATGGACACAGAGTGAAATAGATGAGATAATCAAAGAAAAAGCTGAAAAATTTTCCAGAATATTCAATATAATGGATAGCGGCAACTACTCTGATGAGGCCAGAGGAGAATCTACCGGCAGGAATATCCTTTATTTGGATAATGAGGCATCTTCCGTAGATTCTTTTGTAAAAGATGGGTTTTTCTGGCTTGACCCTGAAACCCGCAGGGAACTTTCATTGCTTGAAGAAGTCAGGAAGGATCGTATACCGCCACTGACAGACACGAAGGTTTGTTCAGATCTGAATGGTTTTCTCCTTTTTTCCGTATGCAGTGCATATTCAGCAACTCTTGATCCTGAATTCCTGAAAATAGCCGATGAACTTGCCCGGTATCTCATGGGGATCTCTAACAATGGCAATCTTCCACATATCAAATACCATGATGGAAAAATAATAGATGGTTTCTTTTCGGATTATTCCTTTGTTTCTTTGGGACTGACAGCCTATTCAGGGCTTATTCCCGACAATTCCATCATTTCACGTGTGAAGGATCTGATGAATACTGCTGCAGAAAAGGCTGAGAAAGATATTTCCGAAAATAATGCAAAGGGATACGGAATGTTTCTTGGTGCATGGAATTCCCAGGAAGATTCGGCTATGCCTTCGCCTTTTTCAGCATATGAGAGAGTTCA
The DNA here is from genome assembly GCA_021822985.1 of Thermoplasmata archaeon. Classification (GTDB taxonomy): domain Archaea; phylum Thermoplasmatota; class Thermoplasmata; order Thermoplasmatales; family Thermoplasmataceae; genus Cuniculiplasma. The sequence goes on from JAKAPZ010000010.1 coordinate 2,697, forward strand.
GATATATCTTCGGACGCTTGGGATTGAAACTGAATCAGCAAACGTGACTCCCGAAGAGTTTGAGGGAAGCATTGCAAGGTATCCTGCATACTTCACTTTCAGAGTGCAGAATCAGATTCTCAGGGATCACATATATCTAATAAAGAAAAATGGACTGACTGCTGAAGAAAGTGAAAATGTATTGAAAATGCTGAGAGAAAAGGGTATTGTCGATCAGATACTGTTTTCCAATGCCGGTTCCAATGGCGAAAACTATTCCCTGTGCACAGGAAGCGCATGTGTGCTTGAAAATTCCCCAATTGAAAAAATTTTAGGGTATATCTGGGATAGGCATAATAAGGGAGATTAGTTAATTCTCTTACTTATGGCCGTATATATCCCCATTGTTTCTTTTGCCCTTTCGATTCCATTTACAATATCATCGTCACTGATGCTTTCCAGCATGTTTAAAGTGGAAAGGTCTCCATTAAGTGACAGGTATGGAAGAGAATCTTCTATGAATGCAGATGTGTATCTGGAACCTGAATAGAACTTTCTCAGGTTCTGAACCAGATCCTTCATGTTATTTGCGAGGAACTTTCTTGCAGACACATTGTGTGAGCATGCAGTGTAGAACCTGATCGCATTTTGCTTTTTTATTTCACCCTTTTCTATGGCATTTAAAACATTATTAAGCAGTTCTTCTTCCTGAGTCCACCCAAGCGCAGTTATGATTTTAAGCCTATCCTCCTCTGCTGTGGCTTCATTGTACACCTTCATCATTTCGTTGAAGTTTCTTTCAGTCTTGCCATGTGAAGATGCATATGCAACCGCATAGGCAAGTTTCATGTCTGGATCGAGAGATGAGAAATGCGCAAAATGATGCGATATTTTATGGGCATATGATCTGTCTATGACTGTACGGGCAAGAGCTACTGAACCCCTCGCAATGCTAACTTCAGAGGCCTCTTCTGCCAGACGTTCCCCAAGGTTCTTTGAGGCCCTTTCAAGGTATGAAACTGCAAATGCATTGAATTTTTTTGCTTCCGGCTTTATGTAGTGAATTTTCAGAATCTGGGAAGATATCTCCCTCAGCACCATCGGTTCTGTATCATTTTTGAAAGTTTCCAGCACTTTCATATATTCCTCAAAATCGATCAACGAACCGGAAAGGAATGAATAGTAATCATTGAGAATTCCCCATTTTTCATACATGTCCATGCCTGATGTTTTTGACAGCACTTCGTTGAGTAATTCCCCTCTATACATAACCCTGTAAAATCCTGATGCCGTTCTGTTAAGTGTTATAATGGAAGTTGAATCATATTTTACAGAATCGGACTCCATCAGGAAAACATCATTCTTATTTTCTGCCTTAATACTGATTGGAACTGGCCACACATCCTTATCCAGCCCGCTCAGTTTGAACCTAAACTGCTCCAATTTGAGAGATCCTGATTCCTTAGTGGCAATTATTACGGGATAGCCGGGTTTTTCGATCCAGCTGGACATGATTTTTGAAACAGGAACTTTTGACTCTGTCTCAAGGGCATTCCACAATTCTGATCCCTTTGCATTCTTGTACATGTTATTGTTGAGGTATTTTCTCAACCCCTTTTTGAAATTTGCTTCTCCAAGGTATGTTTCGATCATACGCAATATGGCAGCTCCCTTTCCATAGCTTATGTTATCGAAAATCTGGGAAATCTGTTCGGGATTGTCTACATTCACATCTATGGGGTGCGTATTTATTAGCGAATCGTTGAACAGGGCCAATCCGGTTCTGGTGAACTGATCCACCACAGGATTCCACTCGGGATATATTTTCTCAATCATTTTGTATGAAAGGAAAGTTGCAAAACTTTCATTGAGCCACAGATCATTCCACCATTCCATTGTGACAAGATTTCCAAACCACTGATGCACAAGTTCGTGTGCAATGACCTCAGCTATTGCCTTATAGTTTGCTGAACTGGTTGTATCATCTATGCTCAGATAGTAATCCCTGAAGGTTATGGCCCCCCAGTTCTCCATTGCACCTGAAGAAAATTCAGGAACATATATCAGGTGAAGTTTGTTCAAAGGGTACAAAATTTCAAAATAACCCTGAAGCAGTGAAAGTGTTTTCGATGCAATATTCAATGGAAAATCAGATTCGGTAAGATATCCTTCAGGGGCAGATAGTATTATTTCGACACTGTCCGATTTTTTTGAACGAGATTTAATTTTTCCTATACCGAGGTAAACCAGGTATGTGGACATTATAGGAGTCATCTCAAATGTTACAATTTTGCGATTTCCATCCTTTTCAATATTGTCAACGTGAGTGTTTGAAATGGCTTCGAGATTGCTGTCTATTTTTACAGATATCAAAAATCTTGCCTTGGCATTTGGCCTGTCAATACAGGGAAACATCCTCCTTGCACCTGTTGATTCGAACTGCGTGGTAAACATCTCTCCCCCCTTGTACGAAGCCGTGTAAAAACCTGTCAGGAGTTTGGAAATTGATCCTGAGAAAGAAATTTCCGCTTTAAATTCACCCTCTGGCAATTTGAATTTCAGAATATTTGTTTCTTTATTCAACTGGAAGTCTGTTTTCATTCCGTTAACATTGACATTGTTTATATCAAGATCAACTGAATCAAGTTCTATTGGTGTGCCATCCCATTTGCCTGTTATATTCTCAATTACTTTAAATTTATGTTCTTTTGTATCTACATCAATAAATAATTTATAAATATCAACTGTTTGCATCGATTGTGTAATTGAACAACCGTAAAATAGTTTTTCTTACTGGAAAATTTATCATGATTGGATGCGCATTGCACAAAATTAATTTTATTTAAGAAGCAACTTAAGGTCTTTTTTCAGGATCTTCCCCAGTGGGTTCTTTGGAAGGTATTTAACAAAATAAACCGTGGTAGGAACCTTATAATCAGCAAGATATTTGTGGCAGAACTCTGTCAGTTCCTCCTGTGTCAGAACCTTATCATTTTTAACAACGACGAAAGCTATAACCTTCTCCCCTGCATTCTCATCTTGAACGCCGACAACTGCACATTCACTGACCTTTGTGTTCATCATAATCACTTTTTCTACTTCAGTGCTGTACACATTATATCCTGATACCAGGATCATATCTTTCTTTCTGTCAACAATATATAAATAACCTTCATTATCCATTTTTCCGATATCACCGGTATATAACCAGTCGCCTTTGAGTACCGGTTCGACTATTCCGTCATTGAGATATTCCCGTATAATCTGGGGGCCATTCACAGCAATTTCCCCTTTTTCCCCAATGGGAAGATCTGTTTTTCTTGTTTTCAGGTCAACTATCCTTATTTTTGTGTTCGGAAGAGGCATCCCAACGGATCCGTGCCTGTTCATTGTTTCGTCCATTGGCGATAACGATACGGAAGGTGATGCTTCAGTAAGGCCATAAGCTTCATATATTTCCACTCCGAATATTGCCCTGAAAGCTTCCCTCGTATTATCTTGAAGCCCTGATGCACCGGACATCACTATAAAGGTTCCACCGGGCGTAACTTTCCTGCCGGAAGCAACAGAAATAAGAGAATTAAGCAGTGCAGGAATTGCAGGATATACAACATTGTCATTTTTTTCAATAATCCTCATTACGCCCTCATTGTCCATAGGGTCCATTATAATATTGACCTTTGCGCCAAGAAAAATTGGAAGAATGATGGAAGTTGTCAAACCATATACATGAAAGAAAGGCACTACGGATATGAATGTAAGATCTGTTCTTGCCAGATTGCTTGACCATTCATCCAGTATGTACACATTTGAAATAATATTATAGTGAGAAATAAGTGCCGCCCTTGGCCTCCCTGTCGTGCCCCCGGTGTATTGTATGAAAGCACGATCTTTCCTGGAATCAAATTTTTCCTCCGGAACTGGGGGCATTCCCTCACCGAGCTTCTCGAATGGAATAATATTCCTGTCAACAGGTGAATGCTCCTTCTCAACCAAATTCCTGATTATAGGGATAGAACTAAGGGGAATCTTTGAAACACTCGAATCGTTTATTATGACAACCCTGTCAATGGCGACCGGAAAAAGATTTGCAATTTTCGGAAAAAAGTAAATATGCGTAAATACAGTCCTAAGTTTTGTGGCCTGTACCACAGACTGGATTTCATTAAATGTGTAAAGAGGATTGATATTCACGGGTACGATTCCGAGTTTTGTGCATGCAATGAGTAGATAAACATATTCTGGCATGTTTGGAATAATCACACCAATCATGTCGCCTTTTTTCAGCCCCATTCCATGAAGGCCTGACGACAGAGTTTCGACTTTTTCATTAAGTTCAGAAAAAGTTATTTTATTGTTTTGAAAATGAATGGCATCTCTGTCCCCGTATTTTTTAACTGATTCCTTGAACATAGAATAGACTGAAATATCCGGAATGTCAATTTTTCTTCTTGCATGTCCGGGATAGTTTTTTTCAAGAATCACTTCAATCTGTTCAACGGAATTCTGTATCATATGCTGTATCTCCAAATACCCGATATCTTTCGAATTTAATATATTATACTTTTGTATTTAAACTTATTTGCAAAGTGTATACAATTTAACAATAGATTAATTTAAAGCAATTTCACTCTTCAGAAAATTTCATGAATTCTTCATTAGTTTCAAGATCCTCTTCCCTGAATCTTTTCCTTATATTTCCCGGTATAAAGTTTTCTGCAATTCTGAAAATATCCCCAATAGAAGTCTCTTTAATCAGGATTGCCACAATAGTGTATATCATGATTGATACAACCGTGATTGCGCCAAGTGTCAATATGTCCCTTGGGGCAGCAATAGTTTCAATGAATAAAATAAATAGCGCCTGTGTGCCTGCAGGAATTGCCTGTTTTAATATACTGATATTCAACGGTATCCTTTCCATCCTGGACACGATAATTCTGTATATTACGAATGATGCGATCCCAGATATCAGCATTGCATAAGCAGCCCCAAATGGGCCCATGGAATATCTGCCTGTTCCAAGGAATTCCGGTGGAACAAGAATAAACATGAGGATAATATTGAAAACAATAAGCATAGTATCAACTCCTGCGACAAGCTTAGTCTTTTTTCTGCTAATGATTGCTGAGTTGTAAGGAGAATTGATTGCGCTAAAATAAGCCCTCCATGCAAGAAGGGAAAGCATAATGTTATAAGCCATATAATTCGCAGTAAAAATATTCATCACATCAACTGCGAGAAGAGATAATGGCACTACAAGAGGAAGCGTGTAGAGAGATATGAGCCTCTCAAATTCATGTATAGATTCGTTGTGTTTTTCCTTTCCTGACGTTTTCTGATACTTTATCAGTAGGGGCATGAAGAACATGGATAAGGATGTGGAAAGTGTGGTAATGAGTGCTGCTATGGTTTGTGAAGTATAGAATGCGCCTGTTGCTGTTGCATGCCAGTAGAATTGGATTATTACCTTGTCTATATTTCCATTTATTGTTCCCACTGAAAGGGCAAATATCAGCGGAAGTGCAATTTTTGTGTAATTGTTGAGCATTTTTTTGGTAGGCCTGCCTATTTTCCAGGGTCTGCCAAGCAATATTGAAACCACAAAAAACAACGTGTATGACACACTGTAAACCAGTGCCAGATATAGTGCATCAACATATCCATACAGTGTAGGATTACTTCCGATTACAAGGGCCATCACGATGAACACGGAATTCCTGAATATCGCTTCAATCAGGGGAGGGATAGAATTCCTCACTGACTTCAGTGTCGCTACATAATAGGCAGAACTGAATGCAGTCATATTCTTGAAAAAGAAGTATGGTATCAGTGCTATGATAACCCAGAACTCCACTGGTGACTGGAAACCCTTGTGGAGAACCTCAGTCCATATGGCCAGCGATATGATCACTATAATCGTAAATACGAATCCCATCACAAGTTTGATTGAGAGGTACGTGCCATTGCATTCATCAATGTTCTCACCATGCGTTATGTTTATTGTGTGGGCAGTGGAATAACCAAGATCACCAATTATTGTGAATATACCCACGAAACCCATACCAAAGGCAAGAAATCCCCAGCTTGTTGTTCCTATATACTTGATGATGAAAAACATCCCAGCCATGCCAAAGACAGCACTTAGAATGTTCTGGATTATTACCACAGGCGATCTCTGGGCAAACACTTCCCGGTAATGTAAATTTCCGTTTTAAAGTTAACTAATGATCTGCAGTTTCCACAACATATTATTATGTGTTAATTTTTTTACAATTTTATGAGTAAGAAAGCCATCGAACTTGCGATGGAGAGTATACCGGTTATTTTCATTTATGCGTGTCAAGGTACCATTTTTTTAATTCTGTTTTAAGGACTTTTCCAAGCGGATTCTTTGGGAGATGATCAGAAATAATTATGTCACTGGGTACTTTTAAAATATACATATTATTCCTGCAATATTCAAGAATCTCCTCTTTGCTCAAAGTTTTATTGTTCCTGACTTCAACAAATGCCACAACGGATTCACCAGTTATGGAATCTGGTACTCCTATGACGGCACAATTCTCGACCTTGGGGTTTGATCTTATTATCTTCTCGATCTCCAGTGGATATACCCCTACTCCCTTGACCTTTATCATATCTTTTTTTCTGCCCATTATATAGATATACCCATTTTCATCCACCCTGCCTAAATCCCCCGTATGAAGCCACCCATCTTTAGCGACCAGCTGCTTTGAAGCATTGTTCAGAAATCCTTCTATGACCTGGGGGCCCTTCACAAGCAATTCTCCTGTTTCACCAAGTGGCATATCGACAGTTCCTGTTTTGAGATCTACAATTCTGACAGATGTATTTGGAAGGGGAAGACCGACGGAATTGGGTCGTTCCATATCCTCATTATCAGGGCACATAGCAACTACTGGAGAGGCTTCAGTGAGACCATATCCCTGGCAGAGTTTGATTCCAAATCTGTTTACAAAATTTGCACGCAGGGATGCAGGCAATGTGGAAGATGTACTGATTATTCTTACTGTCCCGCGCGGGGTTATTTTTTTGATGTGGTAGTCTTCCACCATTCCATTGAATTTTGAAGGCAGATCCGGATAGAATACATTCGGATATTTTTCAATGATCTTTACTATCTGTTCAAGATCAAGACGATCTGAAAGTATTTGTATTTTACCCCCTATCAGAAGAGGCAAAAGAATGTTCACTGTGATTCCAAAAACGTGAAAAAAAGGGGGTGTTGCGATGAATAAAATATCGTTCCTGTCTATATTCTTTGTCCATTCATTCAACTCGTAAACATTAGCTATGAGGTTATAGTGTGAAATCAGGGCAGGTTTTGGTTCACCTGTTATTCCACCGGTGAAATGAATCGTAGCAATATCCAATTTTGGATCTATCAATTCTTCTTTTACAGGGGGAAGATTTTTCCCAACATCGATCATGAATAAAATATTTTTATCCCTTGGAAGTTCTTCCTGGAATAATACATTCTTAAGACCCGGAATTGAACTTAAGGGGTTTTTAATATGGATTTCAGTTCTGACAACAATAATTTTTTCAAGTGTAGTGGGGAATAAAGCGATCACCTTTGTGATGAACTCTGCAAAGACGAATATGATTTTTGACTTCGCAACTTCAATGGAATTTTTTATTTCATTGAATGTATACATAGGATTGATGTTTATTATGGTCACACCAATTTTGGCTGAAGCAAGCAATATATAGATATACTGAGGACAGTTGGGAAGCAATACAACAATACGATCCCCTTTCTTCAATCCCATGGAAGAGAGGCCGGATGCTATTCTTTCGACTTCATTGTTCAGCTCGGAATATGTCTTCACCATATTCTCAAATCCTATGGCCTCTCTTGAACCGTATTTTTTTACCGATTCCTTAAACATCTGGTAGATTGAAATTTCAGGAATATCTATTTTTCTTCTTGCATGTGCAGGATAGTTTTTTTCCCATAAAATTTCCAACCTCTCCTGTGTGTTATTATACATGCAGTTCACCAGCTCAAGTTATTTTAAATTATATTGCTTATTCCCTAAAAGTTATTTGGTACAAAAACGGATCATAATAGTTTTCATGAAATTTTACACATATTCCTTATCAAGCACAGATCTGTTCTTCGTACAGAATTCAGGTCTCTTCCTCTAAACAATAAAGTTTTGGATTATAAAATTTTCTGTAGAATATTGGAATATAATGGTATGAAATACAGGATCTGCATAATTTTTCCTGTTTATGTGAACTCTTTGCAGCAATTCCATTTATTGCTGGAATAATGATTCTGGGGCATTCGTTCCCGATAAAATATTAAATTTCGGAAGTCAGAAAAGTTATTTCTCCTGAAAATAATTTCATGTCACTGCTTATAATTCCTTATAAACATCTATGAATTTGAGATACCAGTTCCGGAATTGGTCTTCCGTGCAGAAATGCAATTCCAATGGCGCATCAAATTCCCCGTACACTTTCAGAATTATTTGATCTTTCATACTTTGATCTTTTAATATTATAAGTATGTCAATATCACTATTGGCATTCCAGTCTCCTCTTGCGGTAGATCCAAAATGAATTATCTTTGCCTGATCATCAAATTTTTTCACCATGTTTCGAACTGCAATTGCAATCTCTTTTGAATTTCGAAGCTTTTCAGAACGCATTTTAGCATATTCAATCAATATATCTGTCATACACATCCTGAACGAATTTCAATAGGGGGGCAACATCATCTTTCCCAAATCTGATCGGAAAATAACGTGATGAAATATAACCCTCCTCTATCCTTGATTTCCTGAGAAGATTGTCCGGGTTAGAGAGTAAAAAGGAGACTTTATTATCTAACTTTTCTACTATTTTTATCAGTTCTTTCAGGGAATGAGTTTTTGGGTATGGGACTCCCCTTCTTAGAATTGAACTCCTTATCCTCAAATCACAGTGAAGATGTATGGCAGATATGGCCAGATCGTATTTTCCCACGCTGACGAGGTGAAGTGTTTCTTCCAGATACTCATCACTTCTAAGTTTAAGAATCTCTTCCTCTTGCATGCCCATGATTACTTAAGATTGTTCAGTATAATATTCTTTATGCAACCAGTTTAACCTGACTGTTATTTATTCAGTGAATGATGAAGTTTCTGAATGTATACTGGATCCTTTGAAATTTTTCCAGTCACTGTCAATCTTCCCTCTCAGGAATAACGAATTTATAATAACAGAAGTAGAGCTCATGCCCATTGCAAAAGCCGAAATCATGGGCAATACGAAGAATATTGAAAGGCCCGTGAACGGTACAAGAACACCTGCAGCAACAGGTATGAGCATTATGTTGTATCCAACCGCCCATGCCATGTTCTGTTTTATCTTGGAAATGGTTCTGATTCCAATAAGTTTTGCAAACTGAACCTGTTCAAGATCATTACTCAAGAGTATGATATCCCCACTCTCCCTTGCAATATCCGTACCTGATCCCATGGCCACTCCAACGTCAGCAGTTTCAAGGGCCACAGAATCATTTATCCCATCCCCCACAAACATTAGATAATCACCTCTTTCCTGATATTTCCTGATTATCTCCGCTTTCTCTCCCGGCAGTACTTCATAATGGACATCGTCTATTCCAAGATTTTCGGCGACCCTTAAGGCCTCGCCTTCAGAATCACCAGTAATCATGCTTACCCTGAACCCGTTGCCTTTGATATCTGCGATTGCGGAAAATGCCGAATCCCTTATTCTGTAAATTAAAGATATTTTCCCAATCAATCTGTTACTGACAATAACTGAAACGGATGAGACTCCTTTCATATCAGATCTTGAAATTTCCACCTTCAAACCATCAACTGTTCCGGATATGCCTTTACCTGGTATCTCAACAATATCTGATGCTTCCCTCAATGATTTTGATGATTTCAGTGCTTCGTTCACTATAGCCTTCGCAACAGGATGATTTGATCTGGATTCAACTGATGCAGCTGTAAGCAGTATGTATTCTTTAGAAACTGAACTGTCCTCAACCAGTATATCTCCTACGGTTGGTTTTGATTCGGTGAGTGTGCCGGTCTTATCAAACATGAACATGGTCACCTTTGAAAGCCTGTCAAATGAATTCGGATTCTTTATGATCACGCCTCTTTCAGAAGCCTTACCTGATGAGATGAGCAGAGATATGGGCACTGCAAGGCCAATGGCACATGGGCATGCAACAACTATCACTGAAACAAAGGCAAGGAGGGAGATTTCACCTGTTGAAGCATATCCGATACTGCTCAGATAAATATACCAGAAAATGGAAGAAACAGTTGCGGTGATCATGACAACGGGAACAAAAAGGGATGAGAATACGTCAGAAATTCTCTGAACCTTTGCTCTTCCGGAAACCGCTTTCTGAATCATTTCGTATATCTGGATGACTGTGCTGTTTTTCCCGGTACCGGTAACTTCGATTTCAACAGAACCGTTCAGGTTAAGAGTTCCGGAATATACCCTATCTCCTTTCACCCTGACTGATGGCATCTGTTCACCTGTGAGCATTGATTCATCCACCTCGCTTCTTCCTTCCACAATTATTCCATCAACCGGAACATTTTCGCCCGGCTTAATCAGAAGTATGTCGCCATTATTGACAGAATCTGCTTTTCTTTCCTCGAACTCACCAATGCCTGTTTTAAAGTGGACAGTGTCAGGAATAAGAGACAAAAGCTTCCTTGCTGCACTGTTTGATTTTTTCTTTGTCATATTTTCAATGAAATTCCCGGTCAAAATCATTGTTATGATAAATACGGATGCATCAAAGAAAACATCCAGCCTGTTTGACTGCCCCGCAAGTGTTACATATGCTGAAAAAATAAAGGCTGTCAGGGTTCCAACAGACACGAGAAGATCCATATTTCCGGTAAAGCTTCTGACGGCATGATAGGCCCCCTGATAGAAACCGTAACCGGAATAGAACTGCACAGGGAATGAAAGAAACATGAGCAGGTAGTCTTTATATGATATTCCTCCAAAATATGATGGAGAAAGGGCATAACTTATCACAAGAACAGGAACTGACAGCGCCCATCCTACTGTAAGACGTTTCCTGAGTCTTGAATATTCGAGTTCCGGAGAACTGAACAGTTGCCTGCATGCAGTTGAACAGAAGTAGTATGTTTCCTGATCTGCTTCATAAGAAATATCGCTGTTTTCAGGCACAAACATGCCGCATACAGGATCTGTGGGCATACCTGCACCGATTATCTGCTGTGTTTCAGTGGGTTCTTGTCAAATTCAGTCTTGCAGTGACTGCTGCAGAAGTAGAATGCCTTCCCCTGGAACTGGCTTGTGAACTGTGTATCTTCCTTCACCTTCATGCCGCACATTACATCTTTTGCCATGTTGCATTATTCCAAGGTTATAGATAAATATGCACATGGAATTTACAAAATCAAATTAAAATACGGTTAAAGTATTTATTATTCATTATGAATCTTGAATGGTGGATGATAAGAAACGCTGTTCATGGAGCTATACAGGAAATAACCAGCTTTACATAGAATACCATGACAATGAATGGGGAGTACCGCTCCATGATGATAACCGCCTTTTCGAGATGCTTGTTCTTGAAGGGGCCCAGGCAGGCCTCAGCTGGCTAACTATCCTGAAAAAAAGGGAATCTTTCCGCAAAGCGTTTAAAAATTTTGATCCCGTAATTGTTTCTACATTTGGAGAAACCCAGATCACCGAACTGCTGAAAAATTCGGAAATAATCAGGAATGAAAAGAAGATAAGATCTGCCATTTCGAATGCTGCCAATTTCCTTAGAGTGGGGGAAGAGTTTGGAACCTTTGATAATTATTTATGGCGTTTTGTTCATGATGAGCCTATTGTGAATTACTGGAAATCCGTCAGTGAAATTCCTGCGAGAACTGAACTTTCAGATGCTTTGAGCAAAGATCTGATTAGGAGAGGTTTCAAATTTGTCGGTTCTACTATCTGTTATGCGTATATCCAATCAACAGGACTCGTCAATGATCATGTTGAAGATTGCTACAAGTTCCATGAAATAATAAATAAAGTAAAATAACATTCGAATTAATGACCGATTAAATCACTTCACCTCTACTTGAGCCACTGCAAGTTTAGACTGTTTTCTGTATTTGTAAATAATGTAGATGAAGATCGCAGTCGCAACTGCTCCCAATTCAAACAGAATATTAGAATAAAACTGGTATTGTGCTGCATCATTTAGCATGTATCCATAATTCTGGATGAATGAAGTATTGAATGCATCCTTTAAAGATAGGTATGTAGGATATTGTGTTCTTAAACTACTAAAGTACACTGAATTCTTCCAAACAGTATAAATTTTGTTCCATTCAGTATTGTACAAAGAGTTATATTGAGAGTAATACCATTCAGCAATCAATTCTTCAGCAATCCCTCCCCCTAACAAACACACTGATGCAGCTCCACCAAGAATCATAATTATTTTTTGTTTCTTTTCCATTTCACATCACCAATTTCCAACCCGTTATTTCTTTTGCTAATTTTTACTCCTTTTATTATATATAGCACTTTACCATAGGAACTTATCTCCTTGATTGGCGTCTTAACAGTGTATTCAATTTTCTATATCTAATTATATTCTTTTGCGCCAAAAATTGCACTTTGTAATAGATTTAAGATGCTTATTTACATATTAAATAATATAAATAAATGATTTTCTAATATAAAAGTGATGAGACAGGTATATTTATATGGTTTTTACATATAGTTTGAATATTTAGAATAAAAAAAGATTTTAATCTAATTCGGTAAATTCACATTTCTGCTACATGAATTTTATTCAGCCAAAACGTGCCTTGATGCCCCATTACATCAAAACTTTTAAGATTAATACACTATCTCTGGATGGTTGGTGAGGGATTTTTCAGCATCTTCCATCTTGAATCTATTGCATCTATGATCAATTCCGAGATTCGAATCGCTTCATCGACATCATCAAGCGTATAAAAATCGTTAGGCATTCCGTCAGGCCATGCGTCGGGATCCCGTGTTGGGATAAAATACATATCAATCTGTTTTGCGATGTTTATTACATCATCGTCAAATTCAGCTTTTTTCAGGAGCATGGATACTGAATGGCATGAGGAATCTTTTCCAATCCCCTTGAGAAACCCTTTAACAGCATATTCAGTGGCCTGTTGGCACTTGAAACATGCCCAGTTATAGGATCCGGAACTTCTATCATTCACTATGGCTTTGAATGTAGATTTCGCATGAGCCATCCAGCGTTCGTATTCATCGTTATCAGGATATTCCTTCATATCCAACATTCTCCCTTTTTTCAACAGTTGCTTCCACGCACATTACTTATTTCTTCCGTAAGTTATAGTGTATTATTGCACTCCAATGACCACTAAGGTATTGTCTCTCTGCGCAATTTTCAATTGTTCATGTCTTATTATTTTCCGCTATGCACAAAAAACTGCAATTCTGGAAAAATCTAAAACAAGCGTTTATATATTGTTATAAATCAATATAAACTTTTCTAATATAAAAACACCGAGATGAGTATTTTACAGCAGTTTTGATTCCTGATTTGAATGTTCAAAACAAACCCGTAATTTTCCCATCGTCTGAAATGCCGATATGTTCCGCAGCCGGAATAACTGGAAGCCCGGGCATTGTCATAATATCCCCAAGCATAGGGACAACGAAACCTGCACCCGATGATATTGATACTGATTTGACCGTAATGGTGAAATGTTCCGGCCAACCAAGCAGATCAGGATTATCTGAGATACTGTACTGTGTTTTTGCCATGCATACATGCATCTTTCCAAAGCCAAATTTTTCAATATCCCTGAGATCTTTCTCAGCTTTCCTGGTGAATGTCACCTCAGACGCACCGTATACTTTTTCTGCAATGGCAAGAATCTTCTCCCTGACATTATTCCTATCAGTGTATGTTCTTTTGATTGCATGATTCCTTTCCAGTGAATGAAGAATCTTCTTTGCAAGATCCATTCCACCTTCTCCCCCTTCGCTGAACACCGTGGAGAGGGCCCATGATACTTTTACAGAATCAAGAATTTCTCCAAGTTTTTTTATTTCCGATTCCTCATCGGCTGGAAACCTGTTGATTGCCACTACCGGTTCAAAGCCAAAATTCCTCATGATTTCAATATGCTTAAGAAGATTCCCTGAACCCCTCTCCAGAGACTCCGTGCCAGTACCTCCGTTTACCCTGATAGATCTAATAGTTGCCACAATTACGATTCCGTCAACGGGCAGATCTCCCATCATGGATACCATGTCAATGAATTTCTGGGCCCCCAGTTCAGAACCGAAACCTGCTTCGGTTATTACGTAATCTGCCAGACCGAGAGCAATTCTGTCGGCAATTATGCTTGAAGTCCCATGTGCAATGTTTCCAAAGGGGCCCGTGTGAATAAATGCCGGGACTCCCTCAGTGGTCTGTACCAGGTTTGGCCTCAAAGCATCCTTCAGCAATGCAGCCATTGCTCCTTCTGCTTTCAGATGTCCCGAAAATACCGGATTTCCGTCATAATCAAGCCCAATCAGTATTCTGGAAAGCCTCTCCTTCAGATCCTTATATCCAGTGGAAAGTCCGGTGATGGCCATGATCTCAGAAGCGGGAGTGATCACAAACCTGTCTCTGATCATCACTCCTGTATCGTGGTTTCCTGCTCCCACTATTATTTCCCTCAACGACCTGTCGTTCATGTCCATGGTCCTTGGGAACTTTATGTTTCTTGGATCAATCTTCAGTTTGTTGCCATGGAATATGTGATTGTTTACCATGGCTGAAAGAAGATTGTGAGCTGCAGATATGGCAGGGAAGTCTCCGGTGAAAAGGAGGTTTATGCTGTCACTGGGCTCAACCTTTGATCTGCCTCCTCCTGTGGCCCCTCCCTTAATGCCGAAACAGGGGCCAAGCGATGGTTCACGCAGGGCTATGGCAACCTTCTTTCCAAGTTTATTGAAAGCCTGCCCAAGACCTATGGTAGTTGTTGTCTTTCCTTCACCCTCCTTTGTGGGGCTCATGGCGGTTACAAGGATCAGCTTTCCTCTTTTCTTGCCATCTACCCTGTTGAGAATATTCAGTGAAAGTTTTGCTGTGTATTTTCCATAGGTGTCATATTCATCATCATTCAGATCAAGAATGGATGCAATTTCTGAAATATTACGCATTGTGTTCTTACCCATTTCAACCACTGCCAATTGATGTAATATCAACTGAATGAATATAATAGTTTAGCCTGTTTCCTCAGGGTTTCTTCAATATCCATTTATTTTTTCCCCGTCGTTTCCCCCTATTATATGATTTTATTGCTGTCTGTTATATTCCTTTTTAACCTGAATCTTTCCATCTCAAAAGTTCTCACCATGATTGAACGATTCTGAAATAAAAATTAATATTACAAATAATCCCAATTTGTTCCAGATTAAAATATAGTTCTAAAGTATATAGTATCTGTATACTATGCTATTGTTATTCCTATTAAGTTAATTATAAGAGGATGACATGTCATCAGAATTTGTTTTAAGAGCTGTTTTTCACTGTGATTCTCCTTGTCTGTGACCGGGTGTAAAGCGGGAGAATGAATCCCATAGCTATGCTGAATGACAGAAGCACGAACCATGTACTCGATGAATGAATGGTGAAATACTGAAGCATGGATGTTCCTGCAAGGGCCCCCAGAGGAGTAATTATTCCCGATATGGATGAATAAACTCCCATGTATAGGCCCCTGCTGTTCTCAGGGGCCAGTTTAGAAGTTATAACTGTTGCCATGGGCAGTACCATGTTCTCCCCAATGCTGAGTATTGCAATGATGAGTGCAACCATATAGAAATTGTATATCTGGCCTATGAGGAAATAGCATATTCCATATATCATGAGACCCAGTGATATGGTAACTATTTCGCCCAATCGCTCAGCCAGCTTGTTTATGGGTAACTGAAGTGTTACAACAACCAGAGTGTTGATGGACAGGAATAAGGATATCTGAAGCGGTGAAAAACCGTCCACCAGTTCAAAGAACATCGGGAACATAGGGGTCAAATACATAATGGCGGCTAAGGATGAAAGGGATAACAGTATGAACATCAATAGAATATTTCTCTCAAAATGGAATTTGATACCATTATCCTTTTCAACTTTAACTGAAAAGCGTGTTTCTGGAACATATGTATTTACAATGAAGATCACACAGAGTATACCAATCACGGGCAGGAGGAAGAACAGAAAGGGGCCCGCTTCAAATGCGAGTCCGGCTACAATCATCCCAATTCCAATTCCTGCATTCGAAAATACACGCTGTTTCCCGAAAACAGATATGTGTTCATTCCCAGTGATAAGATCCGTTAGCATTGCCCTGTTGAATACTCTGGTCAGAGCAGTCGCAATACCCTCTCCCATAAAAGCAATTATGATCACTAATGAGTTTAGGCTGAATAGCACTGAGAATAGCATAGTGAGGAAGGATAATTCTGATAAAGATAGGCTGGTGAGAAGTGATTTTTTTCTTCCATGGGTGTCAGAAAATTTTCCTGCAAATGGAGTTATTGCAACAGGAATAAGGCCCTGCAGAGTAAAAACTATACCAATATCCACATAACTTAGATTGGTGTAAGTCAGGAAATAAAGTGTCATCAGTGTCCAGACAGGGAATCGGTATATACCACCGATAAAGCCAGAAAACAGGATGGCCCTAATGGCCCTGTTCTGAAACAGTTTCATTGAGATGTATAGATCGTGGTTATTTAACCATTAGAACCTTTTGAATGGAGCCTTCAATTCTTTAAATCATAAAATGACTCCCAATCCATCAATGACGCGTTTAAACTGATAAAAATGTGTCCAATCAATTTAAAACCATTCCATATAAATCGGCTTGTTCTCTGAGTTCATTCACTTTGGGCAATGGCCATTTTCTATTTCTACCATTGCTTCTGATATAACTGATGAAAATTTTCACTTTTTCTTCGAGTTTATATTTTCGAGACTTGGCCATGAGTAAATCCATATCAATATCATTCTTAACTTTAAATGCCAGCAATAGAGCATATGATGCATAAGTTTGGCTCTCCGGATCAATAAGCAGAGTGTGAAGAATCTTTTCTTCCAATGTTAATTCAATCAGGTTTGGCTCAAAGTAATAATATGAATCAGATGTTATGAATTGTATTCCAAACTCAGGTGATACAGTGAGTGCGGTGGGAAAAGTCCCTTTGGGAAGTGCTTCAGGCTTGATATCAGAAAGAGACTTTATCCTGAAAAGACATCGATAACCGCTTCTCCATAGAATTACTGCATCTTTTGGCAGTATACCCATAAGATATTTCCTGCTGACCTGATCAGAATAGTCACTTATGAATCGTGACAGATATCTATCCCTGATCAACAGTCCTTCTGGCTCAGCTGTGATCATACCATGCATCGATAAGTTATTTAAAGCTCTCCAGGTAGAAACATGTGAAAGTTCATGTTCAAAACTCTCTTCTCCAGTTGAAATCCTGAATAATACAGGAATACTGGAGTTTGAAACCAGTTTTTCCCATGGAACATAGGGTTCAGTCTTTAGCATCTCAAAAAGAGATAAAGCATAATTCCTATCGGATATGTCCACATATTTCTTCATGCCTTCTTTTCTTGTCTTTACAATTCCCTTGATCTCAAGGCTTTTGACATTTTTGGAAACAGAACTTTCTGGAATTTTCATTAAAGTTGATAATTCCCGGATGGATGCCTCTCTGTGGTCAGTGATAATCCTGACAGTGAAAATTTCGCCTTTTGAGAAAGTGAATGGTAATGTTTGTACTTTCATTTATGTTTCTAAATATGAAACTGCTATATAATGACTTTCTATTAATGAAATAATTATTGATAAATGATACGTTATTATTACCATGAATCTGAACAAAATCATGTATCCCATGCTTTAGTCATAAAATCTGTTATTGACTCTGCTTATGATAAATATGGATCTCTTTGGATCACGGGGGTAAATAATATATCCCCAAAATATTTCATTATGTGAATTCAGAGGAATTGTTCAGGAAACTTCTTTGCCTCGAGGAACCATGTTTCCGAATTGTACAGATATTGAATTGACATGAATTGTGCTTTGTAAAGAAACATTATTCTGGGTAACTACAATTTTAAGATTGTTACCTCCGTATGAGTTATCCACATCTGTGGAAAATCCAGATAATAAAAAAAGTGCCACCACTGATTTTCCTATAACAGCACTTATGTTTCTATTCATATATTTGCCGTATAAATTATACTGTATTGATTTTTCTATTCCAAGTAATATGTCAGTGGAATGTGTGTCTCATTTCGAATCAGATTTCTTCCTTTAAACGATCTTCTTTGGTATGTCCTTGATGAAACTCTGTCCAAAGGAATTCCCCTGAAAGACAGCATATCTTATAATTGAAAATAAAAGAAGTGACGACTTATGTCACAAAGTCAAACACATCATATTCATTCGATGTGCTGTTCATTCTTTTCTCTTTGATTCCGTGGTGGTCTGTCCATAAATTTTATACCTAATTGGCAGTACAATGTAAAACAAATACATACCAGAAATACCCACAATTCTATAGGTGATTGAAAGTTACCATCCAAGGCTTGATAAAAACTATAAAATTCAAATACTGTTGGAGGTGTTAACAGAATCCCAAGAGCAATAAGATTCTTCTTATTCCATTTTATATGGATTATAAAAAATTTAAGGAAGTTGTTTATTTTTCCCATGTAATTCCCTCTCAAAAGCACCGTGTAGCTATGGGTACAAATTCAGGAGCCGGGTTTGAATTGAGCATAGGGTAAGGCACGCCAATTGTTGTGAGGCACAAGTTAAATACACTAATTCCTATTTCAAAATAGATTCCCATATAACCACCCAGAGCAACGGTGTTGGCCCCCGTTCCAGATGCATAATAGATTAAATGGATGCTAATGTATGAATCAATGTTTTCAGTAATCTTCCTGATCTTCACAAATCTGTTCTCCGTAATTATATATCTTTCAAAGGCAACGCTTGACTGATTTATATTCTTTGCAAGCATTGCATTCAATTCATTGCCCGCAGCAGTATTTACATACTGATTATTGTGGATGGTTGCAGGATGCATTCCGGTTCTTAAGAACAATATCACGATGACGATAGCAGTTGCTTCCATTAAAACTCTCTTGATTGCCATCAAAGCCGGATAATATATATTTGAATATTGCGCGACATACAGTGACTTGCAGAATTTAGTAATGAATCTTCGATATTATAACAAAATAATTTTAATAAACCAATGCTCCTGCTAAAGTGAAACCTATTTGAAAGAGACCGGTGAAGAATTATTGGATGAGCATAAGTTGTGATCTGCTCCATCAAAAAGGGGAGTATTGCATTTCAACTATATTTTTACTGTCTCAGTGGAACGATAATGATATAAGTTTCATGATTACAGTTCCTGATGATCTCTCATATGTCCGTATGATTATATACGTATATGCATGTATAAGTATTATGACTAAGCCCGTAACCTTATCTGATGCAGCTTATGAAGCATTGACAAAAGTAAAAGGAAAAGATATGTCCTTTTCGGATGCGGTTCTGATGCTGGTGGAAAAATCCAAACAAAAACGGGATTTCCAGAGGTTTGCAGGCATGTTAAAATCACAGGCACCGGAATTAGAGAAATTTAAAGAAGAGATAGAAGGGGATAGAACCAGAAACGTCGGGAAGATGTGAATTCATGGTGGTACTCGATACAAATATAATCATCGACTACTTGATAGGAAAAGAGAATATAGTAAAAGAAGTAGACAGTTACAATAAAGATGAGTTAGCTATCACATTTGTTAATGAATATGAGTTATAGAAACATAAGAACAGAGGAATACTGGAAGATGCGGTTCAAAACCTCAAAATATATCATTCAAACGAGTTATCAGCAGGTCAGCAGACAAATCTTATAGAGAACTCAGGTCAACCGGAAAAATGATGAGCGATAATGGCCTTCTAATATTGGGGGTGTGCATAGCTAACAATGAAACTCTTATCACTCAGGACAAGGCTTTTGCGTATCTTGAGAGTGAATTTATCAAAATATTAAAATAAAGGTTATTTGCCAGATATATGGACAAATTCAGGTGCTGACTCAAAAATTTTTAGTGAGATGATAGCTGCAGGATTCCGGTTAAAAAGCAGGAAGTTTTCATTTTGTGCAATATACCATACATTTCCTTATACGATCTGGTTCAAACACCACAGAATCCTTCATTAATATTGATATACAAAGAATTGCAAAGCAATTATGTTGATATATAATAACAAACTAACAAAAGATAACATTTATATCATACATATAGCATAACTTCTGATCATGGGATCCAAGTTTAATAAATACCCAGGTCTTGTTATCTTGATAGCATTTTTGTTCCTTGCAACATCTGCGCCTGTGCAATCCACATCCGGACATTCATCTGCCACTCCTCTCTCCGTCTCCACCACCTCGGACACATATGTAATCCTTGTGCATGGCTATAGTCCTGGCGATACGTCGGGAACTCCAAACACGGGAACCTGGTCTGGCGGGGTTGACTTCAGGAGCCAGCTTATTTCGGCTGGATATACTGTCGGTGTTGTTTCATACTACGGAAAGTTCACCATAACCTTCAGCAACGGATATACCTATTCCAATTCCTCCTTCTTCGGCACAGCCAATACCCCAATCCAGAACATCGGTTCTCAGTTCGGTATTGCAATGTCAAGGATTTTCTCATCCGGTACCACGAACGTTGACATAGTCGCTCACAGCATGGGTGGGCTTGTCACCCTCTATGCACTCGAGCACTATTATGATCCTCACATTGCACTGAAGAATGTGATATTCATTGCCTCGCCATTCGGTGGATCGCCTTTTGCAAATGTGGCCCAGTTCCTTGGACTGTCCAGCATTGTAGGCTGCGAGGCCTATCAGATGGAAGGAGGATCTCCATTCCTCACCGGACTTCAGAATAATGTTGGAAATGCATATATCAACTATCCCGGTTTCGTCTGGACCGTTTTTGCAGGGAACTATGATCCATGGTGGGGATACCTGTTCTTTGGTGGAAGTAATGATGGAGTGGTTTCTGTCAATTCCGCCACATATCTTGGGTATGACAATCTTTACGTGTTTCCGGATCTTCATACAGGAACCCTTGACGGACTTACCTGGTCCGGAGTGACTTACTTCCAGGATCAGAATGTGGCTAACACGATGCTGTATGTCCTGGGATCTTAAATTTCGACGTAATGAGTTGATGCCTTCAAGGGACAAATCGTTCAGGATCTGACTTGAGTGGGAAAAACTGGGAAGCGTCGTCTTCAGTGCTTTCCCCTACACAAAAGATCTTATTTCCTACCGGGTCAGTTCACAGATTTCTTCATTTCTTTTTTTGCTTTTCAACATTGGTTCCGGGGCTTTAATCGTTTTAGAAACTGGATTTTCTGACAGTTAACGTATATATGCATGATTACATATGTTATGGTATGACAAAACTTGTAAGTATAAGAGTTGATGAACAAACATTTGAAGAAGCTAAGAGATTGAAGATTAATTTCTCGGAAGTTATGAGAGAATCTCTGCAGAATGAAATAGAGAAGAGAAAGACTAAAGACACTCTTGAAACTCTTTCGAAGATACACAGAATGCTGAAGAATGTGGACAGAGAACAGATTGTCAGCGACTTGAGAAAAGACAGGGATCAGAGGAGATGAAATGTCCTCAGGTTACATTTTAGATTCTAGTTCACTCTTTACTTTATTCTTTCATGATTCCGAAGAAACTGTACAAGAAATTCTTAAGGAGTCGTACATCCTTGATTTGACCTGCTATGAAATAGGCAGTGTTCTGACAAAGGGGAATGATGGCCACATTAAAGGGCTCGATAAAAACCTCATAAATAGTTTAACAAAGGAAATCGAAAAAATACTTGCCGGGATCAATGTAATTAAACTCCGGGCCCCAGATTTATCTGAAATAATACAACTCGCATTATCCACGGGACTTACATTTTATGACTCGTCCTACATTTTTTACTGTAAATCCCATCAATTAAGCCTGCTGACAGATGATAGCAAAATGTTTAGAGAGGCCATGAAATTGGGTTTAGATGCAAAGAAGGCAGAAGAAGTAATGAAGTGACATGCCTGCAATCCCGAAAACTGGATGGATTGCTCAGGAAAAGTAAAAGGAAAAGACATGTCTTTTTCGGATGCAGTTCTGATTCTGGTAGAAAAATACGAGTTAAAAGACGATTTCCACAGATTTGCAGGAGCGTTATAATTACAGCCACCAGAATTGGTGATATTCAATGAAGAGATAGAAGAGGATAGAACCTGAAACCACGAAGAGGTAAACTGAAATCAGACAATAATTGTCAATATGCCATTCTCAGAGGAAATCCTGCCCTGTTTCTCATCAGAGGTCACAAGATCGCAGTTTTCACCCAAAGCAGTAGCAATAACCAGTGAATCATATATTGTAATATGATATTTTGTTGCAATTTCAAAAGCAGCTTTTACATATTTCTTCTGGTCATAAAATTTAACTATACGCTGGAATTCTTGCAAAACTTCCCTGGCACTATCCATTTCAAACTGCATGCTATTCACTTTCTTCCATAAGGCATTGCCGAGTTCCTATATTGATAATTCAATTGTCACTGGCACGTTAAGATATGGCCTCTGTTTTTCCCATCCGGGTTCTGCACTGAAATACTTGACAATGGTTGAGGAGTCAATGATTTTCATTCCTGTCCTCTTGAATCGATTTTACTGCAAATCCTGCAGGAGAAGGTGATGAATGCTCACGTACGATAGATTCCAATTTATCCAGTGTATTCTTTACTTCCATTTCCCAGGCCAGTTTCTCCAGATAGTTCCTTGTTTCTTCGGAAGTATTGATTCCCAGTTGTTTCAATCTGGCCCTCGTTCCTTTTTTCAAACGAACACTCATAATCTCGCTATCCATGGAAAAATCACCATGCAATAGTTGATTACAAACCAATAAACATTTCTGTAAATGAGGCTGTAATCAAAACATATTTGTGCTGAATAAGAGGAAAATAAAGAACGTTGTCAGCTTGTACTCAACGTTGCGACATGGAGTGCAGCACCATCTAATTTCCAAATTCAACATAAAAAAATATCGATTATTGGAATACAATAAGGACTTTGTTATTTCAATATGTAGTTGTTACAGGATTCAAAATTTTAAATTTGGATAGTGTAATATACAAAAATTATTAAATTATGTATAGTATACTATACATTATGGTAACAATTGAGGATTTCAAATATGCAATGACACTTTGGAATGGCTTAGAAATACCAGATATTATTGAGCGCGACGTGAAAATAGATCTGGACTCAAACAAAGTTATCGCAATCGCCGGCGTGAGACGTTCCGGAAAAACTCATGTGATGTTCCAGTGCATAAATTCACTCCTGAGAAAAGGCATCAGGAGAGATAATATTTTTTACATTGATTTTGAGAATGAAAGGCTTATAGGTGCAAGGGCAGTTGATCTTGACAACCTTCTTGTTGCCCATCGGGAAATGTTCAACCCGGAAGGCACAGTATACGTTTTCCTTGATGAAATTCAAATTGTCGAAAACTGGGATAAATGGGTAAGAAAGGTGTATAATACTGGAAAATACAGACTCATAATAACCGGTTCTTCTTATGAACTGCTCAGCAGTGAAATTGCGACCTCATTAGCCGGAAGAAACCTCACATATGTTGTTTACCCTTTTTCCTTTGAAGAGTACATTTCTGCCAGAGGGATTAAAATCAGCAAACTTCAAAAGTACTCAGCTGAGAAGGGAATAATCCTTAAGGTTTTTAATGATTTTTTAGAGTATGGTTCATTTCCGGAAATAACTTTAAATCCAAACATATCTCAAAGACTTGAAATACTTTCTTCCTACTTTGACGCAATTTTTTTCAGGGACATAATAAGAAGATATAGGGTGAGGGAGTTTGGTGAACTTAATATCTTTCTAAAAATCATTTCCAGCAAGTATTCTTCCTATTTCAGTTCGGTTAAATCACTCAATTATTTCAAAAGCATGGGAATGAAAATTAGCAGAGTAACCATATTGAATTTCCTTGAATATGCAAAATCTGTTTTTCTGGTAGGGTTGCTTGAACAATATGAGAAAAGCGTACAAAATCGTGTTTCCGGTCAGACTAAGAGCTACATCATAGATATAGGAATCTCAAGGCTTTTTACAGACATAGATAGGGGGAGGGCCCTTGAAAATGCAGTATACCTTGAACTCTTAAGAAAAAAGGGCCCGGGAGACACTATAAACTATTTGAAACTTAAATCGGGCAAGGAAGTGGACTTTATTACTGGAGGTGCAGCCAGGGAGCTCATACAGGTGTGTTATGATGTATCCGATCATAAGACCAGGTCGCGTGAAACCAGTGCAATAGTTGAAGCTGCTTTAAAATTGGGATTGATGAAGGGAACCATAATCACATACGATTATGAGATGGATGAAACGATTGATGGTATTTTCATACATTACGTACCATTTTGGTTATGGGCCATACCTGAGATTGGTGTGAAAACATAGATTCATGAAAGTTTTAATCTGACTTCTTCATAAACAACCTGCCTGTTTTAAACAGAATAAAACTTATACAAAGTTTCAATAGTTCCTCCATTGAGCAGGCTCAAGAATTTCAAATCATTAATTTTGAAAACTATACAACGAAGTTAAGCTATATGATTTAAGGTAAGAGCAAAGAAAAAAAGGCAAATAAAACGCCCAAAAAAAGGACGATGAGGACAATAGGATGTTTGCTCCAATATCCTTCTGGGAGTCTCTGATTTGGTTTTGTCTGTTTCATGTTATAAATGATCACTGAAAGCACAATAGAAATTGATACAAACAGCAACCCTAAATTCATAAAAATTTAATGTAATAGTTATATTTAAAGTGTATTGAAGGATAAATTTGCTATAAAATAGAGATCCTTCCCCCTCTATGATGAGACATTGTTGTCCCATAACTGTTGTCAACATTTTCATGTATCTTTGTTTTTAAAGGAAATCAATTAAACTGACTTCGGGGAATATTAATATGTTGGGTAATATTTGGAAAGTGTAATGGCTAATTATCTTTATAGTGGAGAATTTGAACGCTGGATGGCCAGTGCAAAATCAACATTAAAATCCGCGATGACTGACAGGTCGGCAGGATTCTATAACTGGGCATGCTTCAAATCTCAGCAATCTGCAGAATTTGCATCAAAGGCATTTTTGAATGGTATAGGTACTTATTCTTTTGGACATTCTGTGTCGTTGTTGCTTAAAAAGGCTGATTTTGATATAGAGTTGATTAACAGGGCGAAAACCGTGGATAAATATTACATTCTGACCATAAAGACAGACGCATGGGCTGAAGGGCCACCGGAGGATTATTACACTCTTGACAATGCAAATGAGGCAATTGAATGCTCTGAATCAATAATAAGCGGGGTTGAGGATAGATGGAAATCATTGAAAAAAGAGTGAAACAAAGAAAAAGCATAATTGATGAGACAGCAGCTTTTTCAAGCCATCTAAACTTCAAATGTACTTCTATCCTGATTGGTTCATATGCAAGGGGAGATTTCAACCTGTGGAGTGATATAGATCTTCTTATCATAGGGGAATTTAAGTCAAAGAATCCCATTGAAAGACTGAAATCTATTGATCTTCCACCAGGATATGAGGCTGTTCTATTGACCGCGGAAGAAATGGAGAAAATGAAGGCAAAAAATAATAAATTTATAACTGAAGCACTTAAGGACGGAATTGTATTAAGAGATGATTTTCATTTATTATAACCATGGAAGGGGCCCACAAATTGAGAGACTATTTTTCTGTTGAAGCTCTGTGCTGGCCCCTTAAATAGTTGGAGCAGATTGGCTAATAGGGATATTAATATATTAAATGTAATATTGAATGGAGTTTTGGGTTAACAATGGCAGAACGAAAACGATAAAAGCAGAGGAGAAACTTGCCCTGATCAACGAGATAAAGGAAAAAGGGTATACTGTTTCTTTCAAAATGAGATAAACCACGAAAAGAATTAAGAGATACTCCACTTCACGTCCATTTCTTTTATTATGTTCTTCTCCTTTCTAATCCTTTGAATTGTCAATCTTGGACTGCCCCGTTCTCAGGTGTTCATCTGGATAACAAGGAGAATATCACCCTTTGAAGGGGCCTGTTCAGTCAAGAAAAGAATATTTTCCGTATTATCGTTTTAATCACATATCATGAAAACAACAATTTGGAAGATTGATTACCTCCTCTTTCTCATGACAACCAATGCAGACCCAATTACTACTACCGCTACCACTACTCCGATTATGCCATATAGCTCCATGCCGGATATACCCGAAGGTGAAGACGGTTTTTTGATGGGAGTGAATGTAACAGCTTTTGATACACCGTTTCCATTAACGGATATTGAACCTGATGATGCCGAGATATTATATCCTGTTACGTTACCGAAAGTGTAAGAATAGGTTCCATTCATCAGCGTGAATGAATACGAAGTCCCGGTGATTGCTCCGGATTTCATGCCGTTGCTTAGATTCACATACCATGTGGTTCCTGATGGAAGACCTGATTCCGTGAATGTCACCGTGTATTTGACCGGAGAGAATGTGACTGTTTTTCCGGTATTCTGTCCACTTACGAGTATTGAACCCGATTGTGATGACACTGTATACCCGGAGACTTTACCTATTGTGAATGAGTACGATCCATTTATTAAATCAAATACATAGGATGATCCTGATATTGCACCTGAGTGTGAAACATAACCTGTAGATGTGTTTGTCAAATTCACATACCATGATGATCCAGAAGGTAACCCCGTTTCCGTGAATGTTGCTGTGTATTTCACAGGAGTGAAAGTTATATTCAATTCTTTATTAAAACCGTTTATTGTAACTGATCCTGTTGCATTTACGGATGTTATATAATCAGAAAGCTTTGTTACATTGTATGAGTAGGTTCCATTCATTTCGTTGAAGACTATTGTTGATGTTGAGGACGATTCTGTTGCACCATTCAGTGTTACATTCCATGATGATCCAGATGGTAACCCTTTTTCTGTAAATGTTACTGAATATGTGTATTGTGAAAATGTTACCTGAATTAAAGATGGTGTTCCAGCTGATTCATTGAATGATCCCCCATTTGCATGATATAGCTTGTTGCTTGTTGATATGACATATGTGTATGTTCCCTTAATCAAATTGAATGAAAGTGAATTTGATGTCCCTGATTCTGTGAATATATGACCTGTTGAGTTTGTGATGTTAACATACCATGTGGTTCCTGATGGGAGATTGGATTCTGAGAATGTTACCGGATATCCAGTAGGAATAATACTGACTGTTCCAGATTTATAATTTACAACGTAAACGTTCCAGTTGGATGAATCGAATGCTGCTACAAGAGGTTCTGAACCAACGGATATTGTACTGATGATAGAATTTGTTGTGCCGTTGATCACGGAGACGTTGTTGGAACAATCATTGGCTACGTAAACGTATCCGTTAAATGGATCGAATGCTGTCCCATCAGGGTTTGAACCGGCTGCTATTGTATCTATGACGGAATTTGTTGTGCCTTTGATCACGGAGACAGTGTTGGAACCAGAATCAGCAACGTAAATGTACCCGTTGGATGAATCAAATGCTGCTGCATCAGGGTATGAACCAACGGTTATTGTATCTGTGACGGAATTGTTTACACCGTTGATCACGGAGACGTTGTTGGAACCAGGATTGGTAACGTAAACGTACCCGTTAAATGGATCGAATGCTGCTGCATCGGGAATTGAACCGACAGATATTGTCTTGATGATGGAATTGTCTACACCGTTGATCACAGATACAGTATTAGAACCAAGATTGGTAACGTAAACGTATCCGTTGGATGAATCGAATGCTGCCCCATCAGGGTTTGAACCGGCTGCTATTGTATCTATGACGGAATTGTTTACACCGTTGATCACGGAGATGCTGTTGGAATTATAATTGGCAACGTAAACGTATCCGTTGGATGAATCGAATGCTATTGCATCAGGGATTAAACCGACTGTTATTGTATCTATGACAGAATTTGTTGTGCCATTGATCACAGAGACCGCATTGGAGCCAGGACTGGTAACGTAAACGTACCCGTTGGATGAATCGAATGCTGCTGCATCAGGGATTAAACCGACCGTTATTGTATCTATGACGGAATTGTTTACACCGTTGATCACGGAGACGTTGTTGGAACCAGAATCGGCAACGTAAACGTATCCGTTGGATGGATCGAATGCTGCTCCTTCAGGTGTTGACCCAACAGATATTGTCTTGATGACAGAATTTGTTGTACCATTGATCACAGAGATGCTATTGGAACAACCATTGGAAACGTAAACGTACGCATTGGATGAATCGAATGCTGCTGAATCAGGGTTTGAACCAACGGTTATTGTATCTGTGACAGAATTTGTTGCGCCATTGATCACAGAGATGCCGTTGGAATTATAATCAGCAACATAAACGTACCCGTTGGATGGATCGAATGCTGTTCCATCAGGTCCTGGGCCAACGGATATTGTCTTGATGACGGAATTGTTTACACCGTTGATCACGGAGACCGCATTGGAACCATAATTAGCAACGTAAACGTATCCGTTGGATGGATCGAATGCTGCCCCATCAGGGATTGAACCGACAGATATTGTCTTGATGATGGAATTGTTTACACCGTTGATCACAGAGACAGCATTGGAACCATAATCAGCAACATAAACGTATCCGTTGGATGAATCGAATGCTACTGCATCAGGGTTTGAACCAACGGTTATTGTATCTACGACAGAATTGGTTGTGCCATTGATCACGGATACTATGTTTGAGCCAGAATCGGCAACATAAACGTATCCGTTGGATGAATCGAATGCTGCTGTATTAGGGTTTGAACCAACGGATATTTTCTCGATGACAGAATTTGTTGTTCCGTTGATCACGGAGATGTTGTTGGATCCATAATCGGCAGCATAAAGATACCTGTTGGATGAATCGAATGCCACAGCTTCTGGAGAGAGCTCATTGGTACTGTTTATAAAATTTCCCGGTATCAATGTGTTGTTCAATAAAACAAGTGTGTATTTTACATAACCGGCACCCGTATTATTCTGATGGGAAGATGGGACGAAACTGATTACTGAGTTGTCATTTGCTACAATGCTAGTAGTGTTTTGACCTGACATAGCAAATGATGTAAAACAAAGGACAAGAATGACTACAACAACTTCTATTTTTAAATCTGAATGTCGCATAAAGGTTTATGAACGGTCAGTTAATAATACTTATGCCTTATTATAATGCTTAACTCCACGTTATATATGTAATATGACACACATATACCGGCATTTTAACTTCAACTTATTGCCTGTTTTGTGACATTTCAGCCTAATTGCAAAAGATCTTTATACAGATTACACGTGCTACGCAATATTGCAGTTCTTCCTGACTTGGTCAGATAATACAAGACCAAAGGTGTAGAGATCCGTATATCTGGAGAGAATTACTATGCCTATGAGATGACAAGCAGATGGAACAGGGAGAAGAAGTATGGGGCCCGTCTCATTGGAGATCCCTAGGTGAATTTTTAGAAGTGAGAAATAGACAAGAAAATTTAAAAAAATAATAGATAATGTGCATATAATTGTAACGATGCATACATCCTGAAAAATAGTATACCTTATTGGCACATGTTTATGATTGTTCATCAACTTCGTTGCTTCTTTTTTAGCCCGGATATTGCCTCCATCGAAGAGAAAAGCCAGCATAACCAAATTTACCGTTTGAAATGAACCTGATAAAACAAAATTTTCAGCAAACGGAATGAAATTAAATGTCAACTGAACACCTCGCGTAATTTACAGTGATTAATTCTCAATTTTATGGATTATAAGCATTTCTAAGGGGTAAATATTGAATTGTGTATACACATTTATATCTATTATGAGACATTTTCTTTTATGTGAGTTATAATCAGAAGCACCTGAATTTAAGAAATTCGAGAAAGGGATAGAAGAAGATATGGGCAGAAACACCGAGAAGATGTGAATTCATGGTGGTACCTGACATCCCCTCCATCGCAAGCTCAGTAGATTTCTTGCTCATATTTTTTGTAATCAGCGACTAAGGACACATAACTTTTTAACATTCGTTGCCAAAATCGGATAAAAAGAAAATTTGTAAAGTTAAAATGTGGGATAAAGTTTTTTAAAGAATACATTTAAATGTAAGTAAGAAATACTTACTTAATGAGCCGTGAGACTTACAAAACAAAATTCACTAAAACAAGTTCAAAGGGTCAAATAGTGATCCCTTCAAGCATACGTAAAAAACTCAACATTAGTGATGGAAGCATTCTAGCGGTCACATTTAAGGACGACTTGATTATTTTAAAGAAAGTCAGCTCAAAGATATCTCCCGCAGATATGAAAACAATAAAACTCATTGAGGAAGCATGGAAAGATATTGATAATGGAAATTACAAGACAAGAACCAAAGATGATTTCCTCAGAGAGCTTGAAGAATGGTAATTCATATAGATAAAATAGTCTACACTTCTAAATTTGAACAGGAAGTAAAGAAAGTGGTGGATAAGAAAGTGAAAGAGAGGTTAGGAAAGAGCATTAAGAAATTAATAGAAACCCCTGAAATTGGGAAACCTCTAAGATATGCCCTAAAGGGGGAAAGAACCATTAGAATTCCACCGTTTAGATTAATCTATGCAATAAATGGTAATGACCTGATTTTGTTGCGATTTGAGCATAGAGGAGATGTATATGACTGATTTATTTTTCTCTGCTATTTTTGATAATAATTTTCGCTACATCGTGAATAATCATAGTCGTGACATCATTTTTGACTATTTCTCATAAACACATTGAAGAGTGCGGTTAACATGTTAACCCAGTGGCGGCCATAGCCATAATAGTATAATATACAGCCGGGAACATGGAATTGCTATCAGAAGTTGCTTTCAACGACTTGTTTCTGTTGTCCATAATATCATTGTGCTTACCCCGTTCTTCAGTAATTATAAATTTGATCAAAATTTGGAACAGCTACAGGAAAACATGAGATGACGGATATTCAATAGACTAAATTCTATTGTCCTTATTCATGACTAATTGCTTAGAGCGAACTCAATCGACCAAAAGTGCATTGCCAATGTTGTATAACATAGGTTATACAACATTAGAATATCCTTAAATGGAAAAATCGGGATGGTTGTTGCTAAAAGGGGCCATTCTCGTGCCATGGTTTATCTATTATTCACATTGAGGGCATTATATTCAATTTAAAAAGACTTTTGGGTATAATTTATCATTGAGATGTCGAAGGGGGCCTTAAATCTTTTTTAAAATTGATATTAATAAAAATATTTTTGAGTAAGTTTGTAAAATGACGTACCTCAAATTGAGGATTCTGAAGACAAGGTTTCAAGACGAATAATACTTTTCTTATATCTAGGTTCATTGTCAATATTATCTATTTATTTTACATTCTATAACATCCTATATGCAGATTTATTGGAATTGAAACCAATGGAAAAAAATTAGTTATAATGAATATTCCTTATATGAGTAGTTGTTATAAATCTGATACATATACAATAGATATAATATCTCTATTAATAGCTGAAAAATATAGTTTATAACAATTCTAATTTATTGATAACCATTTTACATTTTCCATCCTTGATCACTCCATGTTCCGAAGTGTTTCACATATGTTGATTTCCTATTTCCCCTTGTGTTTCATCAGTGTTCCATTACTATTTCGGGTGTTCCACCGGAACAGTTTTTTAATTTTTTGTTTTCACTTGTGGAACACGGTATAGAGCCATTAATTAATGTTTTTACAATCTTACAGATTTAATTATTTTTCACATAGATTGTTTCAATCTGTTTCACTGTCTCATCGCTCTATTTATCCATATCGATAATTGATTATGCATTTCCTTAGGACTTGCCTGATAAAAGACACTACAGTAGCACTGCTACTGGTACATGGACACTGCGCCAGTTACAGTACCAAATGTGTACCATTTTTGTACCACTGTACCTCACTGTACCAGTTACGTTTTCACTGTACCGCACTGTTTCGCCATAGTGTTTTGGTACATAGTTTTACGGCTTCTGCGGTTGGTGTACCACACTGTACCTGTTACTGTTTCACTGTTTCAGGGGTGTTTCAGGTTGAAACACTAGAAGGTGATATACATGGGGGCTAAAAAAGGCGAAAATTTAGGGGATCGTATTTGCAGAAACTGCAAACTAGATCAAATCATTTCATGTTTTTGGATGTTTCATGTTGGTAGTGTTTCACTGTTTCATCATATGCTTCAATAGAGCCGTGATTTTTCAACCACGGAAACTTTAAAATCTTATCATCATAATTTTTGAGATTACTCTCGCTTCAATAGAGCCGTGATTTTTCAACCACGGTAACTTTGTCGCAGATATGATTTTCGTGTGCCTCAAAATTGCTTCAATAGAGCCGTGATTTTTCAACCACGGAAACTTTCAAGCCTGTCTTTCTGTTTTATAAAATATGGCACGCTTCAATAGAGCCGTGATTTTTCAACCACGGAAACTTTTGATCGTGTACATGAAAAAAGGTCTTACTGGATCGCTTCAATAGAGCCGTGATTTTTCAACCACGGAAACTTGAACTCAATTTCGATCATCTGATCTATTGGCCTGCCGCTTCAATAGAGCCGTGATTTTTCAACCACGGAAACCCGGTTGCAACACCAACAAGCCAGACACCAAATGCTCGCTTCAATAGAGCCGTGATTTTTCAACCACGGAAACCCAATATCTCCTTCCAGCTGATGAATGGAACATATTATTGGCTTCAATAGAGCCGTGATTTTTCAACCACGGAAACTGGGAAACCCCAGCCACAATGCACAAGTAACAGAGAGCTTCAATAGAGCCGTGATTTTTCAACCACGGAAACTCCGAGTTTGAGCCAACGTGAACTTTATATACACCTGCTTCAATAGAGCCGTGATTTTTCAACCACGGAAACGTTGTTAAGGGGGTTTGGGATGTTAGTCGCCCAATATTGCTTCAATAGAGCCGTGATTTTTCAACCACGGAAACTCACTATACGGTAAAATGGGGCAACGTGTTAAATCTTTGCTTCAATAGAGCCGTGATTTTTCAACCACGGAAACTTTAACTGCGTGCTTGTCGGCACACTGCTCTGAACAGCTTCAATAGAGCCGTGATTTTTCAACCACGGAAACCTGCCTGAATGTCGTAGTCGTTATAGATTAAGGCTCTCGGCTTCAATAGAGCCGTGATTTTTCAACCACGGAAACCCCCCAATCCCTGCTGTCCTGCCGGTGTTGTCAAAGTGCTTCAATAGAGCCGTGATTTTTCAACCACGGAAACATTTGTTATAGAGGTTAATTTTGTCGTATATTGTGGGGCTTCAATAGAGCCGTGATTTTTCAACCACGGAAACTCGTTGACATCTTATAGGTATTTCGTGATATCCTATGCTTCAATAGAGCCGTGATTTTTCAACCACGGAAACCATGTATAAATAAGAGTATTATTTTCATAAGCAACATAGCTTCAATAGAGCCGTGATTTTTCAACCACGGAAACCTTCAACCCTCTCCCACTACTTCCCCATTTCCCTTAAGCTTCAATAGAGCCGTGATTTTTCAACCACGGAAACTGGAAAAATTTGAAGATAGAGGAAACAGA
>JAKAPZ010000011.1 GCA_021822985.1 Thermoplasmata archaeon
CGATCTACCTATAATTTGTAGTTTCTTCCTCTCCAGGAAATTTCTTTCATTCTGGATGCAACAGCTAGATTCCATGTATAGAAAAAAGGCATCATGAGTCCTATGAATGCATACACAGGTTTCTTTTCCCTGATTCTTGTGTATGTTTTTACAATGTTGATAAATGCAGGCAACAGGAAAATCACGTATAATGGGGAGAAAAATATCACGTATGGAATTGAAGCGAGAATCAGTAGAGATTCTGATCCATATAGGAGGAGACCAAGTTTCAGAGAGGCAGGTTTCCTGCTTACAAGAAGGGATGTCTGTCTCAGGGACCACTCCATGAACACGTTCCTGTCGTCCGGGGATTTAATGGTGACCGTCGCCTCTTTCACATAGGCTATCTTCATGGATTTTCTCGTGCATATCCTGCTCAGAGCCAGATCATCAGAAATATCGGAGGAAAAATCATCCATGCTCTCCCCGTCTTCCAGTAGTTCCTTCCTGAATGCAAGTGAACCTCCCCATCCAAATACGGTCAGATCTGATTCCATCATGCTCTGCCCCACCAGGCCCCATGCAGTCTTGAAGTGAGACCAGAATCCGCCCTCCGGACTGAAGTAAGGAAATGTGGTTGATATCCCGTAGCTGTCATCAGTCAGGGGCCTCAACAGATTCATCAGCCAGTTCTTTTTTGCTATGATATCCGAATCCGCAATAACGAATGCATCATAATCTGGCATTCTGGAAAGGACAGTCGAAATTGCCCTGACCTTTCCGCTCCCATCTGATTCGTAATCCGAGATCATGTAATTTATACCAAGTTTTTTCAGGTATTCCACAGATGGATCATCCTCTGAATCCACAACCGCAACAGTATCATAATTGGGATAATCCTGATGGATCAGGCTCTGGAGATCTTCCTCAAAACTGAAATCGACACCTCTGCAGGGTATCATCACCAGTGCCCTGAAATGTGGATTTCCTGAATACTTTTTCCTGTACTTTCTTGGAATTGACATGAAAAGTTGAATTATGAAAATAATCAGCAGAATCAGGGTTATAAAATAAAATAATATGTTCAGGAACTGAACCATTTCAGACCAGGCTTGAGTCTTCTATATCGATCTGGCCAATTCCCCTGATGGTTCTGACAGCATCCTCTACCATGTCCTGCTGTCCACCCTCGTCCTTCACTATAACTACTAGCTGAAGGCTCTTAAGGCCAAAGGCAAGCTCTTTTTTGCTTATGCTCACTACCCTGCATTTTCCTTCAAGGATTTCTCTGATGTTCTGAGCAAGAACATCCACATCATTATCTGAGTCTTCAGGTAAAACTGAAAAAGTCATTGCAACTTCTGCCATCTGAATTCCTCACATAGAAGTGTATCCACACTTTTCACAGGAATATTTCGTGGAATGTTCCCTGCAGGATCTGCATCTTCCAATTATGCTGTCGCCGCACTCCGGGCAGTCAAAAATGGAAAAGCCCTCATCAACAAGTCCTTTCCCGCATGAACTGCATGTATCTCTGGTACCCATTATTTTAACCTCTTTTGTTCCGTATTAACATTATGTTAATTACATTTATTGATTCAACATTTATTTTGAATGAAATATGTGGAATATGGAATCCTCAATAAGATATATTAGAAGAATATACATGACAGGACATGGAAACAAAAGTCTCCTCCAGCCCGGGCAAGGGAACTGAAATATCATGCAAATCATTTGTTGCCAGTTCATCACCACCCTATATTGGGATCATAATGAAGCCGGAGCCTGGAATATGGGAGGAACTTATGGATCAGGATTTCATGTATGTCTTCAACGATTCAAAAGGGATCCGTGCAACAGTGAAGTACAGGATAGAGGTTGGGGAATCAAGCATATTTTTCATAACATCCGACAGCGATGAATTCAGGAAGTTTTTCAGGGAGAGAACTGATGGATAAGATATCCATTAGATCTGGAAGGGTTGTTTCTGAAAGAGGAAAACTGTACACTGTTACGGAAAATCCCAAAATAGTTTATGGCGAAAGAATCACCAAATCAGGGAAAAAAACCTTAAGGACCTGGGAACCCAAGAGAAGCAAGCTCTCTGCAGCAATCAGGAATGGGTTGAGAAATTTTCCGTTTCTCGAGGATTCATCGGTCCTGTATCTTGGTGCATCGACAGGAACCACTGTGAGCCACATTTCAGATATATGCAGTGAAGGAATGATCTTTGCCGTGGAATTCTCAATGGAGCCATTCTCAAAATTGCTTGAACTGTCAAAAGACAGGCAGAATATCTATCCTGTATTTTCGACTGCCAGAAGTCCTGAGAATTACTCTCTTTTCATCGAGCGTGACCCGGAGATCATATACCAGGACATATCACAGAAAGATCAGATCAGAATTCTTCTCAGCAACATGCATGCATTTCCGGGGTGGAATTATGCAATACTGATGCTGAAGGCAATATCCATAGATTCTGCAAGAAACCCTGAGGCGGTCATGAGGGAACAGGAAGCACTGATTCGAAAGGAAAAGAATATTTCCATACTGGAAACAGTGAATATCGGAAATTTTCACAGGGGCCATTTCTGCATTGTGATGAAGAACAACAATATTTCATAATCTTATTTTCTGATTTTTCACATCAAAGCCGCAGTTAAACAAAATTTATCTTATGAAGTCCCATATCCTCGTATGTCGGGAAAGGAAAGCACTTCCGAGTTCGATCTGGATTATTTCAGGAACAATGGCTTCATCAGGAAAAAATGCCTGAAATGCTCAAAGTATTTCTGGGCGCAGGATCATGAAAGAAAAACCTGCGGAGATCCTCCATGCAACGCATATGAATTCATTGGAAACCCTGTTGGAAAGGGCCCCATGAGCATAGACGACGTGAGAAGTGCATTTTTCGATTATTTCAAAAAGGATCATAAGCTGATTAAACCATATCCTGTGGTTCCCAGATGGAGGGATGATGTTCTGCTTGTGAATGCATCCATCTATGATTTCCAGCCACATGTCACTTCCGGGCTGGTGAAACCTCCGGGGAATCCTCTTGTGATGTCCCAGCCCTCCATTAGGATGAATGATATCGATTCAGTGGGCATATCCGGCAGGCATCTGACATCCTTTGAAATGATGTGCAATGATTCATTCAACGCAAAAGACAGGGAAATATACTGGAAGGAGGGGACCATAGAGAGATGCCATGGATTCTTCACTGAAGCTATGGGCGTCGATCCGAAGGAGATCACATACAAGGAGAACCCATGGTCCGGTGGAGGAAATGCAGGAAATGCAGTAGAAGTTTTCATAAGGGGATTGGAGGTTGCCACCCTGGTTTTCATGGATCTCAGGGAAGATCCAAAAGGCGACACCGAGATTGACGGCATCAGGTATTCAGGAATGGAGATGAGGATTGTAGATACGGGATACGGGCTTGAGAGGATAAGCTGGGTAACCACAGGGGCCCCCACGGTCTATGACTCTGTTTTTGGAAACGTGATCGATTACATCCTGGAAAACTCAGTAACCGGAAACCTTGACAGGCACCAGATTGGTGAGATAACAGTTATATATTCCTCAAATCCCGATGAACTTCCTTTGAAGATAGAGGCGGATCTGAGGGAAAGGGGTGAACTGGCTGATGGAATAGACTGGGAGAATATTGATCACATAAGGCAGGCTTACGTTCTGGGGGATCACGCAAGATCCATTATCCACATGTTCAGGGATTATGTGATTCCCAGCAATGTGAAGGTAGGTTATCTTCTGAGGATGTTGCTGAGGCGTTCATTCAGGGCCATGGAACGGCTTAGATACAGTGGAACGCTGATGGATGTGCTCCTGATGCAGGAGAAATCCCTGAGCCAGATTGTGGACGGTTTTCCACATGAATTTGCGGAGAAGATCATTTCACAGGAATTTGAAAAATACCAGAAATCCAGCTCAAGGGGCATGGAAGAGCTTGACAGACTGATTAAGAAAAAGGGGAAGATCGGAATAGAGGACATGGTCATACTGTATGACTCATACGGACTCGTTCCTGATATCATTCAGAAGAT
Organism: Thermoplasmata archaeon; assembly: GCA_021822985.1. Taxonomy (GTDB): domain Archaea; phylum Thermoplasmatota; class Thermoplasmata; order Thermoplasmatales; family Thermoplasmataceae; genus Cuniculiplasma. The sequence goes on from JAKAPZ010000011.1 coordinate 4,047, forward strand.
TCTCTCCGAACGGGGTATCAAAGCAGAAATACCTCCGGATTTCCATAAGAAAGTAGTGGAAATGCACGAGAAGATGCAGAAGAACAATGAGAAGGAAAAACCCGAATACTTCAGCGATTACGAAACAAGGACTCTTTACTATGACGATCCAGCACTTCTCAATTTCACCGCTCTGGTGGTGGAATCAAGAAATAATATCCTGGTCACAAACCAGACTGCATTCTATCCTGCAGGTGGGGGCCAGCCTTCAGATTATGGCTATTTCTCATTTGGATCAAAGGAATACAGGGTCAGGGATGTGTACAAGTCAGGCAGAACCATCTACCATGTGCTGGACGGCCAGCTTGAGAAGGGAAAGAGGATAATGGGTCACGTGGATGGAAGCAGGAGGAAACAGCTTATGATACACCACACTGCAACTCATCTTCTCCTTGGAACACTCAGATCCATGTTCGGCGATGAGGTATGGCAGTCCGGCGCACAGAAGAATGTCGAATCCTCAAGGATCGATGTTACTTGTACTGTGAAGTTTGATCCTGAAACCATAGAGAAGGTTGAAGCTGCATGCATGGCCAGAATACTGGAGAACAGGAAGGTCACAGTCAGGAATCTTGAATGGAACATGGCCATCGAAAAATACGGATTCAGGCTCTTCGAAGGTGGAGTTCCACTTTCCAATAAGCTGAGAGTGGTGGAAATAGAAGGAGTCGATGCGGAAGGATGCGGCGGAACACATCTTTCATCCACCGGGGAAATAGGTTTCATAAAGATCATTTCGGCGGATAGCATACAGGAAGGCATACAGAGAATCGTGTTCACAGCGGGCCCTGCAGCACTGAAATACGTCCAGAATCTACAGAAGGAAATGAACGCCATCAGGGAGGAAACAAGATCAACAGAGGACGTGGTGGACAAGGTGAGGAAAAACACCCAGGAACTGATTTCACTGAGGGATGAGGTGAAACTTCTTGGAAGGGAAAAGGCAGAATCGCTCTTTTCATCCGGAAGGAATGCAAAGAAAGAGAATCTTGACTTTGTTTATGTTGAATCACCGGAGTCATACGTGAAGGATATTATTCCCATCGCAATGAAGGCATCCAGGAACGCGGTGATCAGGTCTCCTGAAAGCATCACAATTGCGGGTTTGAGTCAGGATGAAGCATCCGCAATGTACAGAATGGTCTATGGAAAGGCACCCGAAAGGCCCGGAAAGGTCATAAGGGATAAGAATGTGGAATTTAAAGTAAAATTTTAATTACTTTAATTTAACATTCACATGCGAGAAAATGCCGGAAGACTTCAGCAACAGTGAAAAGGATCAGATTGCGGACATTGTTAAAACCGAGTTCAGAATCCAATCCATAGAGTCTGAGGGCCCACTGATAATTTTTCATATAGTTCCTGAATCCTACAACCAGGACAGATTTTCTCTTCTTTTCAACAAGCTTGAAAAATTGAATTTATCTCTTTACAATAACGGGAAATATGAGATACTGGTGACAAGGAAACGGGCAGGGAAGAGATTCTCGTATATCAAGGCCATATTCCTTCTCCTCACACTTCTCTCCGTGTTGTATGTTGGTATCGATTATTCAATGACTTACTACCCTTCCACAGTCTTTCCATTAGTGGTGCTGAATGCTGTCATTTTCTTTGCACTTCCTCTCATAGTCATAATGATTTCAAGGGAAATCCCAAAATTTTTCATAAGGAAGATGAGCGGACAGAAATATACTCTGCCCATTTTTATACCAAACCCCATATTCATGGGTTCCATGGGCCTCATCAATGCCCCGGGGGAACCATATAAAAACCACAAGGATCAGATATATTCAGGATTTTTCTCCATTGTTTTTGGAATTATCGTATCCACGCTGTTTCTTGCACTGGGAATCGCAGGAGTATCTCTCTATACCGGCACAACCACGGGCCCGAATTCTTCCATCAGCGTGGTGAACCTTCCTCTGCTCTACCAGATATCTCTGGGAAAACTGCTTCCCGCAAGGGGGGCCCTTGATCCCATGGCACTTGCGGGTTGGTCCGGGCTGCTGTTCACATCATTCAACGCTTTTCCCATAGGGCTTCTTGATGGAGGGTATGTTTTCTCAGGATTGAACCCCTCATTTCAGAAGAATATTTCATATGTATTCATCACCATAATGATCATCATAGATCTGACTTTCCCTTCATGGTTTATCCTGCCCGTGCTCATCCTGATGGTGGGGCTTGAACCGCAACAGCCATACTCCTCAGGCTTTGGTTCCATCAAAAAGGGCAATTATATTGTCATGGTCATCACTCTTCTCCTGATGGTTGTGGGATCAATCCCGTTCCCTGTGCACTCCACGCTTCCCAGTATTGAGACAATTCCGGTGGTAAACTCCGCAATTGTGATGAATAATAATCACTCGCATGCGAATTTCACCATATCCATAATCAACAATGGCCAGATCACGGTTGATCCCGCATTTTCATCCAATCTATCACTTCCTTTCAGTGTGAAGTCGACCACTGGAATCATCTCTCCGGGAAACAATGCAGTATATTATATATCCATGAACGTAACCTCTCTCTCTGCAGGATATACAAGAATTCTCTTCTATGTCTACATAAACAGCAATTTCAACACGGAGCATTTCACAGTGTTGAAATTGAAGAAGAGCACAGATCTCATCACGGATGGTGCACAGATTTCCAGCGTAAATATTGGAAAAAACAAAAGTTTCAATTATACGGTTATATCCACTGCATCAGTGAATCTTTCAGAAAATGTTTATGTGAGTGTGCCGAATGGAATGGGATACAATGTCACTTACACCGGAAATGGAAATGTGTCAGGTAAGCTCTATCTTATAGGATCGCAGAGATTTCCGCTTGAACTGATCGGGTCAAATACCACTCTGTCTGAGATGAATTTCAGGATAGATTTTTACAGTCAACTGGAGTACCCTGTTACCATAGCCATATATAATTTAACATATAATGGCTCAATACTGAGCATAAGTGGGTGAAATGAAAACACTTGGATTCATGGTCAATCCGATTTCAGGATCTGGAATTTATACCAGATTCAACGGCTCAGACACTAATCCTCTAACCAGATCTACATATTCATCAGGGAGAGCATCCAAATTTCTGGATCTGATGGACAGGGATATACATGTTGTCACAGCGGCAGGAGATATGGGGGAGAAAGTTCTCAGAGGGGAAGGCTTCGGGAATATCGATATAATATACACACCTGCAGAACCTTCCACGGGATTGGATACAAGAAAATTCGTGGAAATTTCAAAAGGAAAGATAGATCTGCTTGTTTTTGCAGGAGGAGACGGTACTTCAAGGGATATATTTGAATCCAAGCCGGATGTTCCTGTCATAGGAATACCTGCGGGGATGAAGATGTATGGTTCCATTTATGCAGAAAACCCTGAAGACGCAGCAATAAGGGCCACTGCATTTCTCACTGACCAGATGTGCACTACAGGGGATGCAGTCGTGGAAGATTCCAACGAGGAAATCATGCTGAAAACAGGACAATTTTCGCTTAAAAAATATGGCACAATGAAGACTGTTTTTGTGGACAATCACATAGATCCCAAGAGCATAGACGGTACATGGGACACATCCTCCGTGATAGATTATGTGATCGATACGATGGACAACTCATATTACATAATAGGAACTGGTGGGACATGCAAGGAACTGATGGAAAAAATGGGGATCCCTTCTTCACCGTTCAATATAGACATAATCAAGGATGGAGTTTTGCTGAAGGAAAATGCTTTCCCTGAAGATTATGGAAAATATATTGGGAATGACGCTGACGTAAAGATAGTCGTATCCCCTTATGCGGGAAGCGGGTTTTTCCTTGGAAGGGGAAACAGGCAGATAACCGCTGACATCATTATGAAGGCAGGGAAGAATAATATCCTGATAATGTGCCCACAGGAAAAGATACGGAATATAAGTTCACTCCGTTATGACGTGGACGGGCTTCCCGACCATTTCTTCGGAAAATACATCAGGGTAATAACAGGATATGACAGATTCCAGATGCTTCCCATTTCATAGCCAAACAGCACTTTTGAAATTGTAATAAATTTTAAATCCGGTCTAAATATTAAGAAGGGATGGACAGAACATTCGCTGATCTTACAAAATATGTCAAGAGGGCACCGCGATTGGAGATATCCGCCATTATCATAGCGATTCTCTTCGCAATTCATTATTTGGCACATCCAAATGTTGCAACTGCATCCCTCTTTATCATTGTACCTTCCCTGATAACACTCGGGCTTGATCAGCTTGCGTCTGTTGCGACCGATTCTAAGCTCAATCTCAGGAAGAACTTATTCCTGCTTGCGCTCACACTGGTGATGTTCTACATAATTTACACGATTCTCGACTTATTGCTTCCGGGGCTTGGCATACAGAATGTTGCAATATCTCTCTCTTTCACATCATTTTTCAGGTTTTTGGTATTCTATGTGTATCTTTCTGACAGCATGGCTGCCAACTATGTGCTTTCAAACACGCTGAGCATGTCATTCCTTCCTCTCTACCTGTATGAGGTAAAGTACATAGCAGCTGTGGAGAGCATCATTTACACACTGTTATCATCATGGCTTGCGTACATATTTGTGACAAGATCAACAAAAAGTTTCAGGGAAAAATACAACACTGAGCCAAGGGATCTGATAAAATTCTTTCTTTACGGTATCCACGGAAACAGGTATTATGAGAGTGGCGACAAATTTTTCAGATCAGTTTACAGGAACAGGAGAAACACTGACATAGACTCACTCACATTCATTGATTCAGGCGGAAAGCCTGAGTTCTCCATGGTATTTCCATACATACACCCGGGCCCCTTTGGTTCTGTGGGCTCATCCGATCTTCCGGAGAGAATTGGGAAATATGTGGGAAATACACATGGTGATGTGATGGTATTTCACACTGCTACAACCAACAGCGACAACTGTGCAGGAGAGGAGGATATAGGGAATCTGGGGAAAGCGATCGATCTTGCCATGGAGAAGGGGCAGATCATAACACAGATGTCAAAGGCGGAGAGCCAGGTTGCAGATGGCGTCAGGATTGATGTGAAAAGATTTGGGAACACAGCTCTGGTGGCATTCAATCCCGAGTCAAAACCATTTGATGACATCCTCTACGAGGAGGGAATCAGGCTCAGGGACTCTCTTTACCAGAAAACAGGAATAAGAACATTCATGATTGATGGGCAGAACGGATTTGTGAGGGGAGCAAGGGAGATAGAGGATCTGTCACCTTATGAGAAAACAGTCATAGATCTTCTTGAGAAAGCAGTTCCGGATGAGAAAATCGAAGTTGGTTATGCTTCAGGAAACAGCAAAGATATCAGGTTCCTTGCAGGAAAGGGAATCCAGGTTGCAGTTTTCCATCATGGAGATAGAAAAGACTGCATAATGCTCACAGACTCCAACAATATCACGAGGGAAATGGAGGATATGATCAGGGAGATAGCCCTGAAACACTGCAGCAGTTTTTCAGTCTACACAACAGACAACCATGTGGTAAACTCGGGAACGCTTGATATGAACCCGCTCAATTCTTGCGATGAGGCATCGCTAAATTTCATTGAAAATCTCATAAATAAGGCTTCATCTGCAAAGAAGGAATACGTGGTGAAGTATTCTGGCGCCAGCGTGGAGGTATCCACAGGCAGCAGGAACACTTACCGGGAACTCATGGATTTTGTGTTCATTTCCCTGAAGAAGGCAAAGATATACGCCATTGTGACAGTGTTCCTGACATTCTTCATACCAATCGTGATTTCTCTCACGGGAATTGTCCTGAAAATACCATTTATCTGAATTTTCCGGATCTCAGGAAAAGATCAAGAATTCCCAATGCTGCGGCAGAATTCACCACTGGAACTGCCCTGATCGCTATGCAGGGATCATGCCTTCCCTTCACCACAATCTTTTCATGCTCGTGGGTTCTGACATTGATGGTATCCTGTTCAATCCTAATGGATGAGGTTGGTTTCATGGCCGTCCTGAAATATATGGGATTTCCGTACGCAATTCCGCCAAGTATGCCTCCATTGTGATTCTTCGCTGAAACGAATCTGCCATCCTTCCATTCAAAAGGATCATTTGACTCACTTCCCTTCATTGAGGACATTGCAAAACCGCTCCCAAATTCAATTCCCTTCACTCCGGGTATGGAAAATGTCAGATGTGATAGCACTGACTCAACAGAATCGAAAAGCGGCTCACCGATTCCGGGAGGAACATTCATTATATGTGTCCCGATGATTCCACCGGTACTGTCCCCTTCAGAAGCGAGTTTCTTCAGCATTTCGGATGCTCTTGAATCGCTTGTTGTATCGGGCATCCTTGTTTCATGCCTGTAAATTTCTTCCTCTCTGACGTACTGGTTGCCCGGGCATCTGATTTCACCCATCTGTTCAAGATAGGATGAAATTTCAATTCCCCTATCATTTAGGATTCCAAGTGCAATGGAACCTGCAGCCACAAGAGGTGCAGTCATCCTTCCTGAGAGGAATCCCCCTCCGGAGAAGTTACGGTGATCTCCGTATTTTATGAACAGGCTTATGTCACCATGGCCCGGTCTTGGATTGTCCCTGAGTTCATCGTAATGCTTGCTTATGACATCACTGTTGGATATGAGCATGGTTATTGCACCACCATCGGTATAGCCATCCACAACACCCGAAACTATCTTCACCTCATCGCTCTCCTTCCTCTGGGTTGTCAGGGAACTCTTTCCCGGTGCCCTCCTTTCCATCCACCTTGAAATAAGTGCAAGGTCTATTTTTATTCCTGAAGGTATTCCACCAAGGGTGCATCCCACCAGTTCTCCGTGGGAAGAGCCGAATATGCTCAAGCTGATGCTGTCCTTAAAAATGAAACTCATGATATTTCACAATTGAAAATATGAAGGGAATATAAAATATTTTTAAAAATTTAAGGTGTTATGAGTGAGATGAGGAATATTATGAATCCTGGTATGACAAAATATTCCGCATCAGTAACACTTGCAGTCACGAACTTATAGAAGAGGCCCCCAAGTTCCACAAGGAAAATCCCAAGGAAGAAAAGGGGATATCTGTATTTTGATTTCATGTAGTTCTTCATTCTAATCACAACCTGAACAGCAGGATGTTTATGGGCAATCCAGCTGCCACTCCCCTTATGTAGAGATCCACCAGGAAGAAGGATGCAAGGCTGATCCATGCAAACATTTCATGATGGCTGTTAAGTTTGGATATCCTGTTGAATATGGTTCTCCTGTAACTCTTCTTGTTCACCGGGCAACTGTAGCAGTCAACGTTTCCGCCAGCAGCATGCCTGAAGAAATGGCATGAGAATGTGTAAAGTGTCACCCATGTTGTGTTCAGTATGAGAAGAAGTACTCCAAGGGTGAACTCTCCATTGTATGCCATTGCAAGATAGAGATCGTAGTAGAAGAATGGAAGAATTATCACTGCTGCATACCAGAAGTACCTGTGCAGATTCTCAAGCCTGAATATTCCAGTCTCGCCAGAGTATGATCTGCCAACCTTCTCACCGGGGAAATTAACATCTCCCTCTTTGTTGAAATTTTCCACGCTGCATCCTATAGGGTGCCTGAACAGGTGTCTGTGGTAGTCTTTCCTGTAAGCGTAGCATGTGGCCCTGAATCCTGCAACCAGTGGAAGTACCAGTATGGTTGGGGAATAGAATGGGTCTGTCAGTCCCTGTACGGGCGAGGTCAGTGCAAAGATATACATCAGGTATATTGCAAGAACTGTCACCAGTACAAATGACCAGAACCTTAATTCTCCTAATTCTCTTGGGAACCTTGTTATTTTCTGAAGTTTGCTGTCGTTCTCTTCTTTTGCGCTGAAAGCCATTATTTCATCACCTTCTCCTTCTTTCTTATGCCCTTTATGAGCATTGCAATTGGATCATACTGCCTGTCTACAGCTCTTTCTTTTTCAGGTATAATTGCATTGTCTGTTATGTGTATATGTTCAGGGCAGACCTCTGTACAGCATTTTGTTATGTTGCAGTAACCAAGTCCTCCCTCCTTATTCAGGTATTTTGACCTGTCAATGCTGTCAAGGGGATGCATATCCCATGATGCTGCCTTAACTATGTGCATTGGCCCGAAATATGGTGTGTAATGCTCCCTGACCACATGGCAGACATCCATGCAGAGTCCGCACTCAATGCATTTCTTGAATTCCTTCGATCTCTCAACATCCTTCGGGTTGATTCTCCATGGGACTTCCATGTTCTCCTTCGGAGTGAACATGGGAATCTTTCTTGTTATTTCCCAGTTCTTCGAAACATCTGTCACAAGATCCTTGATCAGTGGAAATGCAGCCATTGGTGCGACGGTGATTTTATCACCAATGGTATCCACTCTTGTCTTGCACATGAGTTTGGGCATTCCATTGATCTCAGCAGAACATGATCCGCATTTTGCAGCCTTACAGTTCCATCTTATGGCAAGTGTTGGATCGGTATGTTCCTGGACATATCTGACCGCATCAAGAACGACCATTCCGTCAACATATGGAACCTTATGATTCTCAGCTCTGGGAACCTTCTCTGTTTCCGGATCCTGCCTCATTATCTTCAGATCTATCTCTTTATCCGCCATTATCAGTACACCTCTGGTTTTACATAGTTCTTGTATTCGCCCGGCATCTCATCCACCGGTTTGACTTCAAATTTCATTTTTCCGTCTTCCCCCAGCACTGTTATGATGTTCCTGATCCAATTCTTGTCCTTTTTCGGGAAATCGGATCTCGTATGGGCACCCCTGCTCTCTTCCCTCATGAGTGCACAGGTTGTTATGGCCTCACAGGAAACAAGCATATTTGAAAGCTCAAGGCATCCAAGAAGCCCATGGTTGTATTTGATCAGGCCCTTTGTTCCAACACCGCTGAATTCTTTTTTCAGCTCAGAAATAATCTCAAGTGCCTTCTTCAGGTGTTCAGCATCCCTGACGATTCCAACATTCTCACTCATGCATGAGGTGAGTCTGTCGATGAGATCGTATGGGTTTTTTCCATCCTCTCTGAAGAATGAATTGATGTACTGTATTTCATTCTTAACTTTCGCAGGAGTGATCTTTCCAAACTCTGACTTCTTCGCAAATTCAGCTGCATTCTCTCCAGCTATCTTTCCGAAAACAAGAATGTCAGAAAGTGAGTTCCCTCCAAGCCTGTTTGCACCATGGAGTCCTGAAGCAACTTCGCCTGCTGCAAAAAGATTCTCAACATTGGATCTTTCTGTCTGGGGCTCTACCTCTATGCCACCCATCATGTAATGGACAGTGGGTGCAACCTCCATCTTTTCCTTTGTTATGTCTACGCCTGCAAACTCCATGAATTGCTGGTACATTGCAGGAAGTTTGTGCTTTATGAAATCCGGCCCCTTGTGGGTGATATCCAGATACACTCCTCCATGCTCTGTCCCTCTTCCTTCCAGTATTTCCCTGTAATTGGCCCTTGCAACTACATCCCTTGCATCAAGTTCCTTCTTCTCAGGCGAATATCTGAGCATGTATCTTTCACCCTTTGTGTTCAGAAGGATTCCCCCTTCTCCTCTGACGCCTTCTGTAACAAGGAGTCCCCTGACTCCGGGTGGATAAACCATTCCTGTAGGGTGGAATTGTATCATTTCCATGTCTCTCAGTTTGACTCCAGCCCTGTAAGCCATGCCTATTCCGTCACCGGTGGATTCCCATGAATTTGAAGTGATCTTGTAGACTCTTCCGGAACCTCCAGTTGCAATGACGAACGCCTTGGCCTTGAAAAGGAATATTTTTCCCGTATTCATCTTGATTCCAATGGCTCCTACTATCCTGTCCCCTTCCTTAATCAGGTTTGTTATGTACATTTCATCATAGAATGCAATGTCCCTGTGGATGACCTGATGCTCCATGGTCTTGATAATCTCAAGTCCTGTCCTGTCTCCAAGATGTGCAAGCCTTCTGTATGTGTGTGCACCGAAGGCTCTCTGCATTATTCTTCCGTCCGGTGTTCTGTCAAAGAGTGCACCATAGGATTCCAGTTCAAGTACTCTTGAAGGAGCTTCTTTAGCGAGAATCTCTGCCATTTTCCAGCTCGATATGTACACCCCTTCTTCAATTATATCTCCATAATGGACGGTCCAGTTATCCTTGGGATCAACATTTCCGAGGGAAGCAGCCATGCCCCCCTCAGCCATGACAGTGTGTGCCTTTCCGAGCAGGGATTTAGACACAACGATAACTTTCTGGCCTGAATCATTGACGGCAACAGCAGCCCTTAATCCAGCTCCACCAGCTCCAATAACAAGAACATCTGATTCAATAGTTTCATAGTCCTCAGGCATAAAAATCCTCCTTGAACTCCATGGATGGGTATTGCGTTTTTATTATAAACTTTTTATAGTGGTTAAATACGGCTGAATTTAGTAAGTATGGCACAATATTGAATCCAGTTTCTGAATGTTTCACACACTTGGATTATTTGTTTTTTCTCACACTATCATTTTATCAGTTTTTGGAAAACCATGCGATGGAAAAATATAGCAAAATTGTGGGAAAAACTATATCTGAATGAAAACATACTGAGATATGCTTTTCAGCGTTCTTTCCAGTTACTTTTCAAGGATGGAGGAGACCTCAAAAAGGCTTGAACTCATCGAAATAGTAAAGGAAGTCATCAATGAAAGTGGAGATGACATTGGAATAACGCTATATCTCTGTGAGGGCAAAATTGCACCTGACTTTATGTCAAAGGAAACGGGAATTGCAGAAAACACCATTATAAAGGTCTTAGGGCAGATAACAGGGGTCTCTGAGAAAGATATCATGAAAGAATATTCAAAAACAGGTGATCTCGGCACTGTGGCACAGCATTTATCCGGAAAGGTAAAACAGAAATCGTTTTTCAATATTCCACTTGAAACAAAAGAAGTTCATGATTCGCTCGTTAAAATTTCCAGGATAAAGGGTTCAGGAACTGCATCTGAAAGGGAGAAAGTACTGACCAGTCTTCTTCTCAGGGCCAATGAACTCGAATCAAAATATATTGTGAGGATTGTAAATGGGAAGATGCGGCTTGGAGTTTCCGATTCAACAATCATAAGTTCATTGAGAATCCTCATGAGGCCCGATCTTGAGCAGTCGCAGGTCGAGGAGATATTCAATTTTCATCCGGATATGAATTATCTGTACGAGGTACTTGCGGGAAAAGACAGCAAAATCGTTTCCGGACCTGAACCAATGATCCCTGTGAAAGTGATGCTTGCCGAAAGGCTGCAATCCATGGAAGAAATATTCAGCAAGATGGGGGGGAAGGTCGCACTTGAGTACAAGTATGATGGCCTGAGGATACAGATACACAAGAGGGGAAAATTCCTCAGGACATTTTCAAGAGGAAATGAGGAGAATACAGATCAGTTTCCCGAAATCAGGAACTATTTCTCCAGCCTTCCCATTGAGAGTTTCATAATTGATGGGGAACTGGTTCCATACAGCAACGAAACAGGAGAGATATATCCATTCCAGCAAATTTCAAGGAGAAGGGGCAGGAAGTATGGGGCCCTTGAGGAGTCCATAATGAAGGGAAATATTGTGCAGTTTGATGATGGTGACAGGGAAGATTATTCCGGCATTGAAGAAGTTCCCATTGCAGTATTTCTATTTGATGTGGTCTACTTCAATGGAGAGGACATAAGCAAGAAACCCTATACTGAAAGAACAGAACTCCTCAGGAAAAATTTTAGGGAAAGTGAATATCTGAAATTTGCATCCAGGATCATAACGGATGATGTAGCGGAAGGTGAGAAATTCCTCGAATCTTCTATAGCTTCAGGATGCGAGGGAATAGTCGCAAAAAGCATTTCACCAGATTCCCTTTACAGGGCAGGCGCAAGAGGATGGACATGGATAAAATTCAAAAGGGACTACAGGAACGAGCTGGGCGATTCACTTGATCTGGTAATTATTGGTGCCTTCTACGGCCACGGAAGAAGGACGGGAATGTATGGGGCGCTCCTTCTTGCATCATACAATGATGATACTGATACATTCGAAAGCGTATGCAAGATCGGAACAGGATTCACGGATGAAATGCTGTCTGATGTCAGGGCAATGCTTTCCGATCTTGTGGCAGATCGCCAGCCTACAAGGGTAAACGTAAGAATGAAGCCAGATGTCTGGATTTATCCGGAGAAGATTCTGGAAGTGAAGGGTGCAGAAATAACGCTCAGTCCCATACACACATGTTCTTCCGGGTTATATGACAATCAGGGACTTGCACTGAGATTTCCCAGATTCACCGGCAGATTCAGGAATGACAAAAAACCCGAAGATTGCACAAAATCAATAGAAATTAGTGAAATGTATGGTATTCAAAAAAAAGTATATTATGATGGTGAGAACTGATCTCACTCATCGTTGTTTGAGTACTCGGATCTTGAATCTGAGTCTCTTCTTCTGTTGAAGTTTCCGCCGCCGGAGCCTCTTCTGTTGAAGTTTCCGCCGCTTCCTCCACCAAATCTTCTGTATGTGTTCTCATGGACTTTTTCGCTCATGTCCATTTCCTCGTTCACATCAGACACTTTCTCTTCTGAGTTTGTGAGGTTGCCGTATTTTCCAACATTAAGTCTCATCTGGCCTCTTACAAGTGAAATGTATCCATTATCGATGTAAAGGGTCTCTCCATCCTTTATGTTTGCAGACTGCTCTCCCCAGAGTGAAAGTTTTATTTTTCCGGTTTCGTCAGCTATAACAACTTCTGTTACAGATTTTGACTCACCAAATCTGGTGTTTATCTCTTTTGGCTCTCCTATTTCCAGAACCTTTGCAAGAACATTTACTCTTCTTGACTCAGGTGTCAGTTCCTTTATTTTGGTAATTCCTTCCATTTGGTTACGTCCTGTCTAAAAGACATAAGTAAATTTCTATTTACTATTTATATGTTCTTTATTTCATTGATGGGCAAATTTTAATTGATTACTTTCACTGCCATATATTTCACCATCATTTCAAACAAATATTCTCACTCCTCTTTTCCTTTTTTGAGGAAATTCATTTTCTCAGAGGTCTGATTTCCTTATTACTTATCTGGAAAAAATCAATATTCTTGATTAGCAGAAAAATATAATACGTCTTACCGTATATACGACTGGATGGTTAAAACCAAGATAACAGTATCGGTAGAGAAACCGGTAGTGGACAACGCAAAACTGGCTCTGTTGAAAAAGGGAAGAACTCTCAGTGAGTACATAGAGAAATCACTCCGCTCTCTGTCTACAACGGAGATCCTTGTGGATCTGTGCAGTGAACTCAATCTCGATTGTGGATATATTAACGGGGAAGATGTTGAGAGGAACAGACCTGATCTTACCGGTAGAATGAACTCAGAGAAAGAAGTCAGGAAAATGAGAAATGAGCGCACCTCGCACCTATCTTGATACAAGTATTCTGATCAAAAGATACGTCAAGGAGGAAGACAGTAGCATTGCTGACATTTTCTTTCATAAAGCTCATCGGGGAGAGACGGTTATATGCCTTTCTGAGATCAATCTTGGAGAAGCTGCTGTTGTTTTCGATAAGTACTCCAGAAAGATGGGCATTGACTCGAAAAATCGAATGCAAACAATGATGAGTGAATTGGTCTTGCTTGAAAGATCTTCCTCTGTTGAAATATATCCTATTACAAGTCTGATAATCAGGAAAGCCATTAAGATCGTTCTTGAACAGCATATATACATTGTAGATGCAATTCAACTTGAATCCTGTATTGAGAATGGAAGCGATATTTTCTGTTCTGCGGACAGGGAGCTTAACGCAGTGGCCAAAAAAATCGGTATAGAAACTGCTCAGTGAGCAGATATCAGAAATCACACAAATGATCTCTCACCGAACTGTGATTAAATCTTTCAGTTCATCTAACAATCATGGTATGGCTCTATTCACAGATTTCTGACTTCCCTGCTGTATAGCGTGAACATAATAGCCCGTTTTCATTTTGTTTTTGGGTATTTTTACTCCGGAAATAAGTATTGATTTCGATCCAATGCCAGAATAACATATTCTATTTTAGAGAATTCAAGCACTTTCTTACCCATGGAATCACGGAGAAAAAGAAATCGGGGCCGTGATGCGCAAAGAAATCCAGTTTTCCCGGTGTGGTGAATATATGATCTTTTTTGAAGGCAGTGGTTTCTCTCATTGGCGTATCCCTCAGCATTTTAACAGTATCTTCTTTGCTTATGCCCCTGAACATCTTTCCCTCCATGAATATGATCTCAGGGTCAAATCCTGCAACAATATCATAATCCGGTTTGAGCCATTCTGATGGTGCATTGTCATACGGTGTTTCGAGTCCAAGAAAATTCAGTGTTGATATTATGTAGCTTTCCGAACCGAATGTCACGGGCCCTCCAAGATCAATTTCAAGGTATGCCCTCTTACGTGCATTCAGCGGATACAATTCCTCAGCCATTCTTCTCTGCAGTTCCTGAGATTCTTTTATTTTTCCTGTAACAACTCCAATCCTGTTTACCATGTCAAGGATGCCGAATGGTGTAGATGGAAGCTCGATCTGGAACACACTGTATTTATGGCTGAGTTTTTCAGTCAGGGGATCCTGGTATCCCGAAACAGTCAGAATCAGTTCAGGAGAGATCTCGTCAACAATATTCTCATTATATGTGCTGTAACTCCCTATCTTTCTGACAGATTCAGCTTCCGGGGGCCTTCTGCAGAATGCACTGACGCCCTTCACGCTATCACCCAATCCTATCATGAAAAGGGTCTCTGTTATGGAAGGATTGAGGCTTATGATTCGTTCAAGTGGAAAGGTGATTTCCACTTTCCTGCCCCTGAAATCTATGTACTGCGGCATTCAAAACGTTATGGGCACGCAGTCTTCCTTCATCGCATTGGCCAGAACTTCTCCTGCAGGCTCCAGCTTCACACCTTTTTCTGTAAGCACCTGGTCAATCTTATGCTGTTGTGCTATGAATACACATGCAGTTCTGTACATTCCAATTTCCGCTGCTTCTTTCAGCATTCCATCGATATCTTCGCCGCCCTTTGCAATCATTTCCTCGCTGGGGCCAAAGAAGAGCAGTCTCACGTCACTGGCCCTTCCCTTCTTTTTCATGTTAATTGCCATCCTGAGGCCTGCAAGTGCTTTTCCTCTCGCTTCCGCACCGCTGGAAATTATGAATATCATTTTTAGTTCTTCTGCCATGAATCAAGATTCCCGTGTGGTATTTATATTTGATATTATTTCGTGTTGAAATTTATCGGGCAACGTGATTTATCTTTCTTCCAACAGAATAAACGATTCTGCAGATTCATATTTCTTTATGGATACATATTCCATGAATTAAACAACATCACGCATTCTGTGGTGGCAATATTTTTTAACCGTTTAAAATATTCAGAGCAATGGAAGATAAAATATTCAGATCACATGCACACCCAACAATGGGAATTGTCCTGCTTGGCGGACTTAAGGATAATGTGAGCAGGCACCCATATCATGATTCTGCAGGGATCGCATATTCCCTTGTGGATAAAGATTCAGTTGCAAAGACTGAATTGACCATATCTGGTGATCACAGGGACAGCTTCATAAATAAGGAGAAAGTGGATATTAACGGGAGTAGATCCCCCTTGAGAGTCATCGAGAGCTACAGGAAACAGATCAGGGAAAAGTATGGAATGGATCAAATATCTGTGAACTCGTGGAATGAAAACATTATAAGCGGGAGTTCTGACGCTGGGGCCGCTGCCCTCCAAAGATGCATCAATGACGCTCTTCCGGAAATTTCTCCAGAACAGATGGAAATTGAAATGAGAAAAGTATCGGAAAGCGTGGGAAGAAGTTTCTATGGGGGCTTGACCGTGACGGAAAATCATGAAAACCCACTCACTACCGGAATACTTGGGCATGAAAGTTTTTCTGGATTTACCATAATCAGCGCTGTGTTCCCTCATACAAGAAAGCCATCCGATGACATACATTTCAATCAGCCAAAAAGTCCTGCATATTCAGAAAGAATCAGGAAAGCAAATTCAAGGATAAGGGAACTGAGATCACTTGCAGAGGGAAAAGATATTGAGGGGATATTCGAACTGGCCATGAAGGACACGGATGATTATCATGCACTGAACGAAAGTGTCGGCGTTGAGATCATAACAGAAGAAATGAGATCTCTCATCAGAAGTATAGGCACCTGGCGTAATGAAATATGGATGACTTACATCGTTACAGGGGGGAATAGTGTTTTCATTCCCTGCCACGGGAAGGATACAGCGGAGATCAAGAATCTTGTTTCAAAGCACACCACCAGGATGTATGAGCTGAAGGTTGCAGGCCCTGCAACTTCAGGATTTTGAATTTTTCACTTTTTTCTTTTTCCCGAATAATTTGTAGGAAACTGGAACCAATATGATGAATGCTGTCAGCGCAGAAAGGTAATAATTCGAATAAATTGGCACCTGACTGTAATTATTCCACATTCCAAAAGCACCAAGCAGATAGAGTCTATAAAGCCCAACCAGAGGCAAATCGCCTCTTGCAATTCCTACCACATTCGTAAAATTCACAGGTGAATATGGTGATCCATTATTCTGGAACAGAATGTTCTGATCAGCGGCGAGGTATGCAGTTATAGTGCCATTCCTGAGATGAACTGAAACAGGAATGGTTGAGGCAATCAGGTTGTGATCGCCCATTGTGACAAATCCAGATATTCCGGAAAAATGAGACAGGCTGACATAGAGATTTCTGTGTGAAACACCTATATTCTCAATAATCACATAGTTGCCTGAAACTGTGATCCATGACTGGTTCGTATATCCATGGATATCAGGGATGCCAGAGTTCCATGAAAGGAAAAACATTGCCCTGTGTATTATGACTGTGCCTTCATAGTTTTTGTAAAGAAGCACATCTCCGTAATCGCCATATGTCTTCATATCCGAGGTTCTGCCCTGAACATATGTAATGACGCTGGACATGGTTGAGACCTTTTTCACTATGACCATGCTGCCTGTCTGAATGGTTCCGCATTGAAAATATTGCGAATGCTCCATGCTCGAGGATTCAACAACTGAAATGGGGGGGAAATTTCCAGAATATGCCGTAATGGACAGAAGGAGAATAATGAATAGGGAAAGAATAATCATGTGCAAATATTTCCTTACGATCTTAATTGAACTCATGAACAGAAACAAAGAGAAAATAATAAATTCATTGATAACATTTATGATCCAATGGCAGACAAGAAAGATGGATTCCAGTCAGGAGCAGGTTTAATAAGGTATTTCGATGAAGAGGAAATAGAAGGGCCGGCACTGGATCCTAAGCTAGTAATTTACATAGGCGTTGTAATGGGCGTCATAGTCTGGCTTGCGCAATATTTCTGGCCAGTCTGATTTACTCGGGATAAGATTTTATAGAAAAATCAATCATTTTCCAAACCTTTTTCGTAGCAGTAAAATCTTCTTCTGGTATCTGTAAGGCATGTCTTGACATTTATCAGGGATTCTTCTTTTAAATGCTTCAGGGAACCCATTAAAGTTCTCTTCGACAGGCCGGTTTCCTTCATCAGTGTTTTCACATCTGCAATTTTTATACTCCTCAGGGTAACGAGTATTAACCTCGAAGATGGCGTAAGTTCTTTAAATTTTTCTTGAGTTATCGTAAGAACTCGATTTATTTTTTCCTATAAACGTTGCGATCTGAAATTAAAACCATATTTATTTTCTACAACAATTTATAAATTTCACTTACATATTAAATGCACGATACATTCGAAAAATTATTTTTATATACAATCATAAAAAATTATAAAAGATACAATTATCAACATTCATGACAAATTTTTAAAAATATAAAAATATCTTTACATAATATTTTTGACGCCTTTATAATTTATATAATTATGAAAATAATCTAAATATTTAACAAATACAATGAAAAAAAGAAACGGCTGGAAAAGTTGAATATAAATATATTATGGCTATATAAACAAAATATATATTTATATATAAAATATGGTTGCTCTTTTGCATGAAACGAATAGCAATTGTCTTGATAGCTACCGTTATGATAATGCTCGGTATCGCTGGCATGGTTAATGCCGGCTATATGAATATTGGAGGGAAAAGTGGAAATATTTTGTATCCCACTGATCTAGTATCAGTATCCCCTACGATATCACACGCTTTATCACAGTCTGCTAAGTACGAGAGAACTACAACACAGCCCAACCAGAAGATTTCAGTCATGCTGACTTTGAAGTTCAGCAACCAGGGAAAGCTTAATACACTTCTCGCGGGACTGAATAGCAAGTCTTCACCATTTTACCACCACTATCTTACAGCGTCCCAATTCCAGCAGGACTTTTCACCTTCTGCGGCCGTTTATAATGAACTGGTCCAGTATTACACATCTCATGGGTTCCAGGTAACAACATATAATGACAGGGTGTCTGTCGTTTTGAAAGGCACAGTGAGTCAGTTTGACACTTCATTCAATACAAACATAATGTCATTCATGACCCATGGAAGAACTTTCGTAGCCCCAATATCAGCAGTAATGGTACCTGCTTTTGTAGAGCCATACCTTGTAAATATTGCAGGACTTAACACCCATAACATTGCCACGTTGAATATCAACAGGGGAATGTTCACAACAAGCGGAGGAAGCCAGCTTCTTTATGGTTCTGATATGCAGAACGCATACCAACTCAACAAACTCTATTCAGGAAAAGGCTATCCAACAAATGAGACAATAGCAACAATTCTCTGGTCTGGAACAAACAGTGCAGGGCAGTCAGTAGCACCTTTCGTTCCTTCTGATATATACTCATATTACAACAAAACGATTCCAGCAGGTGAGCCACATTCAAGTGTATATGGGGCACCAATCGGCGGAGCACCAGCACCCGGAGCATCTGCATCAACAGATCAGTCACAGGCAAACTTTGAAAGCACACTGGATCTTGAAATGGCAGGATCAACTGCACCCGGAGCAACAATTGTTGAAGTCTACGGGCCACAGGCAACACAGGCATGCCTTGACCAGTCCTTTGCATTCATATTGAATCCAAGCTCATCATACCCGCAGCTGAACAACGTTGTTGCAATATCCAACTCATGGGGAGGTACTGACGGAACACACGCAACATGGACATCCTATGAACAGGAAGCAACTGCAAGAGGAATCACTGTGTTTGCATCATCAGGAGATGGCGGCAACACAAACAGTGCAGCACCAAGTTTCCCTGCAACTGATGCATATAACACATATGGTATCACTGCAGTGGGCGGACTTACGACCACAGTCAGCGGAACCGCATCAACAACCGGAACAGGAACAACAGGAATAAGCACAGAGTCAGTTTGGTACAACACACCAAGCAGCGGTGACGGATCACAGGGAGGAGTCAGCACAGTCTATGCAGAACCTTCATGGCAGCAGGCAAGCTCAGAAGCCAATTCAGTCATCACCGGAGCACAGGCCACAACAGGAGTAAGTTCAGGAAGAGGTACACCCGATATATCCGCAGATGGTGCAAACATGGAAATATGGATCACATATTCCGGAAGCACAAGTTACCAGGAACTCTGGGGAACAAGTATAGCATCACCTCTGGACGCAGGATTATTTGCCACAATGGACTACTATGTGGGCCATAAGATGGGATTCATAGATCCACTGATATACCAGCTTGCGCAGGCACAGTACAATGGTTCACTATCTTCATCACCAGCATTCTACTTTGTAAGCAACGGTTCCAATGGAGATTTCGCAGCAACTGGAGGATACAGTCTTGCAGTAGGCTGGGGATCAGTTGAAGCATACAACTTTGCACAGGACTATATTAATGGCATACCAACATCATCTCCACCACCCACAAGCAATAACACAACTACGCCAACAGTCTCGAACACAATACTTTCCATAGTGAATGACTCAGCTTCATCCATATCCACATACACACTTCCAGAGGCCGAGGAATTCCAGGTGAACCAGACGCACATAGCCAACAATGTTGTGCTGTATCTGTCAGGCTCTGGATCCATTGCAGTTTCAATAGGAACTAAAGTCTTTGGCTCCCAGATAATGTCTAACCAGACATTCAGCATCTCAGGCACAGCAACATGGTATCAGCTATTCTTCAGCAATATCAGCCTTTCCACAGGAACAAATTACTTCCTGAATGTGTATTTGGTCTCCGGATCAACACAGTGGGGATATGCATCATCACCGCCAGTTGACGTTGGGGCATCCCAGGACTACTGGTACAGTGGAAGTTCATTGATAAACGACAACAGCTATCCTGACATATACTCCATAGGATACTATGCACAGGCTTCATCAAGCCCAACACCAACTCCACCACCATCAGGAAATCCAACAGGAGTATTTGTCATAGTGAATGCTACTTCAGCAAACATAAATGTTTACGCACTTCCAGAGGCTGAGAAATTCACAGTGTCTTCAAATGTCGCAATTGATTACGTGGTACTCTATCTTTCCGGAAGTGGACAGATTTCGATTGCCATAGGATCTACCGCGTTTGGAGCACAAGTGATGGCAAAGCAAACTTACACAGTATCAGGAACTGCAGGCTTCTACAGAATAGCACTCCCAACAACATCACTGACTTCAGGAACAGATTACTTCCTTAACGTGCATCTGGTCTCCGGATCAACGCAGTGGGGATATACCAGTTCACCGTCAGTGGACACAGGAGCACTCCAGGACTACTGGTACAGTGGAGGAACACTATACCACGACAATACCTATCCAGACATATTTTCACTTGGTTACTCGTGAAAATAAAATAATTTTTTAAAAAAATTTTTATTTTTTTTATTTTTCTCTGGTTTCAATTATATCTGAAAATTTAAGGGATATTTTCCAGTTTTTGAACTTATTGCTTGCCTCAGAGACTATCTTCGTAAAACCGGCAAGATCGCAGGATGGAATGAAGAAACCAAATATGAAACTCTTCCCCGTAAGTTTCTGTGGTATTCCAAGAATTGGTATTTTTTCTTCGTCGGTTCTCTTGCTGAAGAAGTGTATAAGTTCGTTTGAGAAGATGGATTCATAAATGCGATCCTCTTCGGAAACTTTTTTAATTTCATTACCCTCTTTCAACAGGTTGTGTGCATCCTTGAAAAGAGCCCTTATCTCATTTTCGCCTATTTTTCTGACCTGCCTGTTCCAGGTAGTTCCAAAGGACTGAATAATGGGATCACCATATATTTTCATAAGTTCTGGAGGCACAGAAGATGAAAGTTCAAGATAATGCACATCGCCAAATTCAGCTATTTTTCTGTAACTGTCAAGTATTCCATGGGCCTCTCCAAGATAAATTATTCTGAAGTCATCAGCGATTGCAGCGTAATGTATGAGTATTGAATTCACAGCTTCCATCTCACTTCTGTGGAACCTGAAAAACAATTTGACCTCATCATCCTTAATCATCACGGCATCAATAATAGTTGAATTCAACTCAATAAGGGCTTTGTGAATTTCAAAAAGTTTCGTGCCAGTCACATTTATGTTCAGGGATTTTTTTGTTTTTCCATCGTGATCCTCTGATGGAATTGTCACAATAAAATATCCTCCATCCTTCTTATGTCTGACTCTTCCAAGAGCTGAAACGTTGAGGCCAGAAAGTTCCTTAAATTCTTTCTCTAGCGCAAATCTCATTTCACATCTGAAATCAAGTATTCTTTCAAATTCCTTTATTATCATGCTAATGTAATGCAATTTTGCCCTAATAACCTTACTATTTTTATATTAGGCATTTTTAAAAGAGAAGATTGTTGCACTCAAAGTTGGCGATCAGCGCATTCCAACCAAGCCACCAACTTCAACCGCAGGAGGATGTCAGGTTTGATACGAAACAGATTTTTTATGGAAAAACAAACGAATTAAACAGACTCACGAGGAACATGCCTTATAAATGAATTTCTTTATTAAATCCTAGTGTATTGCTGATCATATGAACCTTGACGATGATGAAATCTTCGATATACTGGAAGAGCACAGTGTTATTGGAAGCGAGGAATATGGGGGCAATGGGTCACCGGAAGAGTTCGTTCTAGTCGGAATGATTTATCAGCATTTGACGGTAACTGAAAGTTCTGTTTCAAGGCTAAAGAGAGAAGATCTTGAAATTTACAGGGTTGGAATAAATTCATATATAGTGTGGATGGAAGGTGACGAAGAGGATTTTACGGATGAAGACGAAGAAACTTTTGATTACGATACGACATTCCCTGAAAAATTGCCTGTAGCAATTGAGGGCCCGTTCACGGATAGCGAAATTCTGGAACTTATTAACGGTGGCTCTATATAAAAGAACTAATAGCATAGTTTTAATATGATTATTGTATAGTTCTTCCTTATGAAGCAAGTAAGAAAAGAAGATAACGCTGTAAGCGAGATCATAGGTGCAATTTTATTATTTGCAATTGCAAGCGTTCTTTTAACTTCATTCATTTTATGGTATGTTCCAAGCACTGGAACGAATAATGATATAACTTACCAGAGCCAGACACAGCAATCGTTCAGTTCTCTGGACTCCAAAATATTATCGCCATCACTGACACCGGGTTCCAGTATTTCGCAGAGCATGCCTCTTGGAATTAGTGGAGTTCCTCCTTTTTCGCCTTCCCAGAGCACAAATTTGTATTATTCTAATAATTTCAATGCAACACTGTCTTATAACGCAAATATTACATATGAAAACGCACAAGCTTTTAAGAATGTAACACTGGCTGCATGTGCCAATGCATCTTCAGGGAATATCAGAAACAATGTTTATGTATCATCGCAATTTACATATTCCGTCATATTTGTTGAAGATGGTTTACAGGGTGGTTATTACTGGACTGTTTCACTTGGTGGTTCTGAGAAATCCGCAGGTTCAACCGGTACAACAATTAATTCCTATATAACTTACAGTTTGCCAAGAGGCACTTATTCATTCACAATAACTTCAAATGAGAACGGATATACTCCTAACCCCTCTTCAGGGACTGTTAAAGTCAATGTGTCAGGCACTACTGTTGGAATATCTTTTAGTGGTGGTAAAGTAAATGGTATTGTAGCTGGTGCTGAAGGTGGTTCTGGGGAAATCAATTATGTAAACGATTCAAATTTTATTGGAGTAGTAACCCAATCTGGTATTTGTGATATTCAATATCTTAATTATTGGCTAAATAATACAACCAAAGGAAATGGTTTTTACAATCTTTCTTCGCAGGAATTTTTTGTTTATTCTTCAAACACGCCTGTCGATTATTATCAGTTTCTTATAGAACCAAACTTGGTTTGGTATGAACAAACATCTAGAGGGGTAGCCTACATATATTCATCAATAGGAAAAACACCTTGGGGAGATAATTGTTCAAATACTAGCGCAATCACAGAAATCAATGGAGCTAGTATAAATCGGCATTATACAACAACAGTAAACATAACGTTATCAAAACAGATAACTCTTTCCCCGGGAACTTACTACCTAAACATTTGGGAGGTTTTATATCAAGATTATGGTAACCAGTATTATAACAACAACAAAAATTCGTATGATTGCTACCTCCAATTTTCACAACAAATGGCTTTTACCAACAATGGAAATCTTAAGACTCAAGAATCATTGTACGGATTCGGATATGGACCAAATGAATTTATCGGAACTATAACGAATCCCTCCTTAGATCTTTCAGTTGGTAATTCGTTCTATTACACTGCAACAATAAAATCTGCTTGCAAAGCCGGAACAACATATTTTACTGTTCAGAAGGAAAATCTTGTGGAAAGTCCAACCCCATATTATTTCCTTATAGGTTACACACCGAATTCTGCATCAACTACGGTATATAAAGTAAACATATCCGAAAGGAATCTGCCTGTGGGAGCAGTCTGGAATATGACTTTTGCAGGAAACTTTCATAAGCACACTGTCGGTTCAAGTGGGATAAGCTACTTTACAGTAAACCTCACAAGTGGAATATATGCTTACAATATCTCTAAAGTAGGCTCGTACTTAAGTAATCCCACAAATGGATACTACAGCATTAACACCTCTGCAAATGCTATCAATGACTTAATTATATCTTACTTCCAACCAGTTGGGTCATTGCCATACTCTTGGGACACATCCGATCACTTATCACAACAATTTATAGTCTCCAAACCACAGATCATAAATTTTATCTCTTTATATTTCTATAATTATACTATTGGTCCAGCTTCTTATAACGGGAATAAGTTGAATTACACTGTAAATATAAAAATTTTAAATTCTTCTACATTAAAACCAGCTGCTGGGAATTCCTCAGTTTTTTCATTTAAAGTTTTGGAGACTGGGTGGACTCAGATTTTCTTCAACAAAACGAACGGATTTAAAATCAATAAAGGAATATACGATATTTATGTTAGCGATGTAAACGGCTCGAATAACGCCATTGGTTTAGGATTTATAACTACTGGTGGATATTCTAACTATTTACAGCGTATCTGTACTGATTTCATGAGTGGTGGTATCAATGACATTAGAAATGTGACACTTACACCGTATTATGGTGGAAGCCCAATCACTATTTCTAACGCTTCAATCGTTTTCCAAATAGGGTTCTATAATGTTACGACATCGTTTGTGATTGCGCATAAAGATATTATCGAGCATTTTAAAATCATAGGTTCAGTAGAAGCAACAGGAAATACACAGTTCTCAATACAGGAAACTTATGCATTGCAGGATGGTATCATTATTACTGCAGGAAAAGGTGTCACATTTGTGACTGTAAACCCATTACCTATCGCTATAAGCAATACTTCAGGAGGCACATTGGCATTAAGCTCTATTGGTTACAATATGGCCATGGCAAAGTCAGTTGCCACATCCATTAGTGGATATGGTTCAACAATAGTTTCAGCAACCATGGAGAATCAATCTCTAACGAATTATACAGTAGGAAACAATTATGTGATAGGAACCGTATTGGCAAAAGTTCTGGATATTACACTTTCCAGCTATAATTACACAGTAAATTCAACGTTTTCAGCATATTGGGCTAATACATTCTTTGCTGAATTGGTTGGAAGTAGTCATACTGAAAAGTACGAAAATTTCAATGTCTACAAACAATTTAATTTTGCTCTGAATGGAAACACTGAAACTGTTTCAATATCCAATCCAGTAAATCTGAGTTCAATAAGTATTAAATATGTTGGAATTGATATTAACTCTATGTAGTAATTTTTAATAATTTTTAATCATCCATTTTCTTTTTACACTTTAACAAATTGGAGATTAGGTTTTCATATTTGGCCAATTTTTTCTCAACCTTTGATAAACATCAAGATATTCGAGTCCTTTTTTTACACCATTTTCTATATCGGGCCCGTTAACCTTATTGATCACGCGTCTGATTTCCTCCTCATGATCCAGTCCTATAATACCGGCACCTGCAGTAAAGAGTTCCCCTGCGTATGGGCTTCCTTCAAAAAATCTTCTAAGAATGCTCACAGCCTCTTCCAGGTTGTTGAGCATGAATTCTCTTGCATGTCGATTCATGCATAGAGTGAAATAAGCGGTTATGGATTCCTGCTTCTTTATTTCCTGTTCTCTTACCATCCTGAATATTTCTTCATAATTTTCCACACCTTTCACATAGCACATTCCAGATATCAATTTCCTGATATCGGAATCACTTTCGGCACGGTTTATGAAGTCTTTGTACAATGATATATCATGAAGGAAATGTGATTTGGCAAGAGAAACTGCCATTCTTTCATCGGAGTCAATATTGAAAAAGTTTTCAAATTTGGCAGAAATTTCTTTTGCAAATTTTTCATCCAACAAAGCAAGCCTCTCATTGACTGCACTTCTTAGCATTGTTGTGTTTATATCTTCTCCGGCAACTTTGTTTCCAAGCAAAGTTCTCATCCTGTGAAGGTATTTGATTGCATTCATCTTAAATATCTCATCTTCAGGGACAATTGAGGTGATCATACCAAGATCCACCGTTATCATATTCAGTGCAGGGTTGATTGGCCTGTCACATGCAGTATTTATTATGTTCAGATAAGCATCCGCATTAAGTTTTCCCTGTATGAGGAACATGTACGCACTCCTGATCAGATCACTTCTGTCCAGATCAGAAAAACCAGAAATGACTTTTTCAAGATTCCTGTAGTAGTCATCATCATAGGACGTCAGATAAAAACCAGTAGCATCAGCATTCAACTTCACAAATCCTTCTGATAGAATACTCATTTCTTCACCAACCATGAGAATTCTGTCTTCTCCATTCTCTTTCCTCACGACTATCGGTACGGGAAGCAATTCACCCTTCCTGTTTCCTTTCAGCAGGAATCTTTCCTGCCTGAGTCTAATCTCTTCTGCATTCCTCTCGACATAAATTGCCGGGAATCCCTGCTTTTTGATCCATTCAAGGGCGATTTTCGCAACCGGTATTTCCGAAGATTTTTCTATATGTTCCCAGAGCTGGAATCCTTCCGCGTTTCCATATTTGAAATTCTTAAGGTAATCAGAAACACCTTTGAGGAACTTTTCTCCACCAACATAACTGTACATCATTCTCAACAGGGCACTCCCCTTCCCATAGCTGATGCCATCGAATATCTGTTCTATTTC
Organism: Thermoplasmata archaeon; assembly: GCA_021822985.1. Classification (GTDB taxonomy): domain Archaea; phylum Thermoplasmatota; class Thermoplasmata; order Thermoplasmatales; family Thermoplasmataceae; genus Cuniculiplasma. The sequence continues at coordinate 30,755 of JAKAPZ010000011.1, forward strand.
TTCAGGTTCCTTCACTTTATTTTCTATTGGGTGCGAATTCATGAGGCAATCTTCACTGAGGGCCCATTCGTACTCTTTCCTGTAAAACGATTTCCAGACATCCATTTCCGGATAGATGCTATCAATGCACAGAAATGACATAAATGTCGCGAAACTTTCATTCAGCCAGAGATCATCCCACCACTTCATGGTTACAAGGTTCCCAAACCACATGTGCGCTATCTCGTGTGCAATGGTGGTTGCTATCCAGACCTTACTATCCGCATCTGTTGATTCATTGGCCAGCAGCCCCTCCTCCCTGAAAGTTATGGCACCCCAATTTTCCATTGCGCCTGAAGCAAATTCAGGCACTGAAATCAAATGCATTTTGGGAAGGGGATATTCAATTTCAAAAATTTTCTCATAAAATTCAATGCTTTTTGCAGCTGTTTCAAGGGGAAAATCATTGCTTTTCAGTTCTTTTCCGGGGACAGTGAGTATAATGTCTATATTTCTGTATTTCATTGTTTTGCTTGCAAATTTCCCAACACCAAGATAGAGCAGATATGTAGACATTCTTGGGGTATCAATGAAAGTGATCTCCTTAGTGTTTCCAGATACTTTTTCATTCAGCACTGGCATGTTCGAAATGGCTTCCAGTTCTGAATTAATCACGACTGCAAGTGAGAATACTGCCTTTAGCGATGGAATGTCAAAGCATGGAAACAATTCTCTTGCAGAATTTGATGCTAATTGGGTGGAAAGCATATTCTCCTCTCCATATCCTGCATGATACAGGCCCTGCAATCCTTCGGAAACTATACCTTCATACTCTATGAAAATTGTTCCGCTTTCTGGTACAGGATCTTCAACGCAAACTTTCCACCGATTTCTGTCATGGAGAAATTTACACGATTTATTATATCTATATTCAATGAGTTTATTGTCAAATTTTTTGCATCGAGGATAAGTTCTCCGTTATTTCCCGAATATTCTATGAAAATTTTTCCTTTAAAGGTTTCAAAGTTATCAGATAAATCCAGATATATTCTGTATTTGTTAACATATTTTGGCATATGAAAGAATATTCTTTTACTTTATAATTATTCCCTGTGAATTGACCAGCAACATAATTACGAGAAACACAAAGATCTACAATATTTCCCAATCATGAAACATTTAGGAAATAACTTTTAAGGGTTATAATACATAATATGTAAGGCTAAATGTATATTATGTGGGGAGATGATAATAATTTAGTAAAAATTAAAATATTTACAGAAGGGATCAAAATGGCGAATTTGAAAAGCGTAATACGAATATTTGACAAAATTTCTGATCTTATGCGCATCCGAATATTTGGAACTTTTGTAACCGTTGGTATGGTTTTTCTTTTGCTTGTAGGAGTATCTTTTGCCGCTGTTTTCGTCGTATATGAATACCCGACTTCAACATCTGGTATGGGTGCAAAAATATATCTGGAGAAGGGGCCAAATTATGCAAATGCACAGAAATTAGGATTGGTTTCAGGAGGCAACTCATTAAGTCCCACTTCAGGGAGTGGAACAACAATAGGCATCAATACTGTAGCTGGCTCGAATTCAGTATTTTTGCTCAATGTATTTGAGGTTGTCAACAAATCTTCCGGAATAGCCGGGCATGTATACCTCTACATAAATGGAACACTGCCCATTGGTGTAACACTTTATTATGACAATACAACTCAAATGAATTTTACTGGAACAGATACCGGAAGCTACTCCATAATTCAGGGCCTAGCACCCGGAAATGGAACACTTCTTGGCGGCGGAAGCAATTCACCATTCAGTGCAAAGATTCCCCTGACGGAGAGTTTTACACTTTATCTGGCTTTTGAGTTGACAGGTAAAGCGTCCGGGGCAGGAATTCTGTACATGCAAACAAGCATTGGGTGATGAATAAGATGAGGATGAGAGTTTCTCATCTTATTCTCAAAGTTGTTGCGATCTTAATGGTATCGGGAATTGTATTTTCAGGTGTATCTTCTACCTCTTCTGCCCTGATAGGCGTCGTAAACGAATTTCCATCAAATAATGAACAGATGCAACCTGAGATTTATCTAAGTGAAGGGCCAGATTATGTTTCAGAAAGGAATTTGGGTTTATTTGGCACGTCGGAAACTGGTTCTCCCCCCAACATAATAAACGGAACAGTTATTTTTATCAACAATTCTCTGGATAAAATGGCCGTATTGGAAACAAATAGCACAATTGGCGGAAAAATATATCTGTGGATAAACGGAACACTTCCAGCAGGAGTGATATTGTACACTGGGTTTTCAGCCACAACTCTCAGAAATTACAGTTCTGGAACAAGAATGACTCTAAAACCAAAATCTCCAGACGAATATTTTGGATTCGGAGTTTCAACAACCTCTTCTACGGTTTTTACTCTCTTTTTTGATTATCAACTTTCTCAAGGGATTTGCGTGACCTATGAATATCTGATGTATGTCAATGAGTGATATTCTCCACTTGATTTCATCCAAGGAAAACGTTATTATCGGATATTATTCTGTTTAAAATACAGACGGTGTAAAATGTGATGAGTTTTTCATTAAAATCTGATAAATTTGTGCTGTGTTGAATGAATACTTAAATAGAAATTAGCTGTGTCAGCTAATTTCCCCCACCACTCAAGTCAATCTCCTCTTTTCCGGATATCTGTACATCCCAATGAAACACCTTTGCCATGTTATTCTCCAGATATTCTACTATCATGTCACTATTCTCTTTCTCCACTAAAATCACTCCTTTTGCATATTTTATGTATCTGATACTGTCAAGGAATCCGGGTACCCTTGAATGATATCTTCCATAATGTGACGAATTGTTGTACCCGTACAGTTTCCTATAAAATTTAGAATACGAAGCTGGAGTGATACCCTTCCCTGTCCTTTCAAATGTGAAAACTATCAGCGAACCAATCATATGCCATTAATTGCAGAAACCGATATAAATATATGACTGTATGTATACACAGTTATTATGCCAAGATGGGGAAAACCTCACAAGGATCAAAGGAACTGGAAGAAATGCAACGAGGAGCTTGTGGTAAGGGGAGAGATACTATTCGACATGGATTTGCAGTTCAGTGGGATTTGGAACTGAAGGAGATGATTCATGGAAAGAGAGGGGCCCGGTACAGGTTTCCAAATTCATTCATGATGCTCATGCTTATGTGGAAACAACTGCCTGATTACAGATCGCTTGAGGGAATGGCCCGTTCCATGGTGAAAAAAAGACTGATTCCATGTTATGGAGACTTCAGTACCGTATGGTACAGAATACATGACATGAAACCTGATCTCATGGTGAGGGGCCTCGGATTTGCAGATATTGGCACCGATGGTACGGGAATGAAGACAAACAATGCCGGTTCATACAGTACCATGAAATATGGTGATCCTGATGCAAAAAAGAGGAAGCATCTCGTGGTGATCATAACAGCAGGCGTGGAAAGGAAGAGGATTATCGGAATAGAATCACACATCGAAGGGGATGGCCCATCTGAATCAGAAACAGCAGAGAAGCACATGAAGGATGCGATCCTTCATGGAGTGAAAGTAAACAAATTCTGTGGAGACGGTGCATTCGACACAAACGATCTATTTGATCTCACCCACTCAATAGGTGCAAGGCCCGTCATAAAAATAAGGAAGAATGCATCCACAGAATATGGGAGCAGAAGGATACCAGAGATTATGGGTCTATGACTATTTAAACCATGGGGCAAAGGAGGGGGTGAAAGAAACGAATTGATTCAAACCGGAAAAAAGATGAGTAAATGAATGGAGCATTTGAAACTCTTCAGAGTATTTGTTCAACTGAGCAAATCAAATAACAACATTTAAGAGATTTTAGATGATATATGATTATGGTGGAGAATGTGAAATATGTAGAATATTCTACTACTGACCTCTTTCATCCGGCTAGAGCTGCTGCAAAAGATCAGATCAACTGTGGCACTATTACGATTGAAAACATAGAATCTCTTGAAGGGAAGATACCTAAAAAAGTATATAATGAGGCCAAAAAGATACTTATTGGAGAAGTGAAGAAATAACATTATCATCATTCAATTATGTGGCCATAGTTGAAAGGAATTATTTTTCTTATATATTGAAGTTATATGATTAATTATCTTGCAGTAGTTGAGGCTTCTTCCATAATAGTTTCCGTATTGATCACCGGGTGGTTTGTCGTATTGGTCGAAATGATCAAATCCAAGGATAATCGCAATATGAACTATTTTAATATGTTTATAATTCCGATTTCTTTTTATTTTATCTCAATTATTCTTGGAGAGATTTCCATCAGTATATCTCTATTAACGTTTTCAATTGGGTTTATTTTAACTTTAGTTTTTATGATTCTAATTTCTCAAAGATTGAAATATGACATAGACACTGAAAAAGCAGCAAATAAAAAATAGAATCATAAATGCTGCAGGCTAGAAACATAAGACGTACAGCGGGGTTATCAAAAGTTCTGCAACAAAGAAGGTTACTGGAAGAGTATTTCTGAGGGGGATGATAATAATACCGGTATAAAATACGGAACGATACTTATACTGGCAGTTCTTACAGCAACATTCTCCTCAATCGGAAATGCAACAATAGAGGGTTCGAGTTCTAGGACAAGATCCTTTATTTTAAGGCCTTAAAGGAGAAGCTACAAAGTAAGATCTTATGATGAGAATCAGATAGGAGCTCTCCCTGCCTTTCCCATCAGGATCACAGAAGACAGGAGAAATCATGCCATGATCCTTCTTGCCCTTAATTCTGGCCTGAGGAGATCAGAGATCTCCAATCTGAAAGTCATAGTTCTTCATGGATCCTATCTCTCTGTCATCAACGGAAAGGGGGGGGGGGAAGGATCGGGACGTTTATCTGGATCCATACACCAGGGAGCAGATCGAAAACTACCTTCCCTCGAGGAATAATCCACAATCTCCTTATGTATTCACTACCAGGAAGGGAAAGATCACCGGGGAATACATGGGAAACATAGCAGCCCAGATAAAAAAGGCATCAGGTATAGATTTTTCATGGCATAAGTGCCGCCACACCTATGCAAAGAATCTTTTGAGGAATAACATAGATCTCGAAACCATACGCCAGATGCTGGGTCATGCAAATCTTTCGACTACCCAGGTTTACAGCACACTTGATAGCGGAGAGGCATTGGAACGCATCCAGGAGAAAAAACCAAAGTTCTTTAAATGTTCAATCCGCAGCAATCCCTACTACATCGTTAATGGACTGGAGGGGAATTGAACCCCTGGCCTCTTCCATGCCAAGGAAGCGATCTACCGCTGATCTACCAGCCCTCTACAGCCAAATGGTATATCCATATAATATTTTAACTGTTGAGCGCAGGAAGGAATTTTGAACATCAAAAATAGAGGGTCTGATATCAGAAGTTATTGTTGTGGAAAATGTAATTTGTGCCCATGGC
>JAKAPZ010000049.1 GCA_021822985.1 Thermoplasmata archaeon
GATTTTTCATTTTTTTGAGGGCAAGTTCATATGGTTCGGTCGAAGGCTTCCCATGAATAACGTCATCAAGCGTGATTATTTTTTCCTGCTTTACTGGAAGGAGGGAAACAAATGATCTTCTTGATGATGTGACAATCATCCACTGAACATTTGAATCGTCAAGTTTCTTCAGAGTGGGCCAGACATCCTCAAAAAATGCATTGGTATGTATTCTTTCCCTGAATATATCTTCCTCATCCTGCTCTATCTTATGAGGAATATCACAGAAATAGGATGCGAGCACAGGCCCCGGCAACCCTATCAAAGGTTCAATCTCCTCAGGGCTCACTTTTATGTTATTTTTGCTGAAGGCAGAATGCCATGCATCGACCCTCAGGGAAAAAGAATCAAGGAGAGTTCCATCGAGATCAAATATTATGCCTTTCATTTCCTCAGTATATTTGCCTTCCCTTTATCTTTTTATCTTCCAGAAGCGGATATTCTTTTTTGAAACATACGGAACAACCGGGATTTCTATCGATCCTGATTCTTTCTATGGACATATCCCTGAATTCGATGAACCGGAGATCACCGTCAACTTCTGTCCCGGAAAGGAATTTTTTGATCATAGAAGTGGACATCACAGATACTGCCTGCGGCACAAAAGGTTCAACACTGTCATAATGGCAATTCATCGGAACCATGTTCCTGCCATTTATCATGCATTCAAGGCATGATGTTTTTTCAGGAAAGATGAATTTAATCTGTCCCATATCACCATGGCTTGCAGTCAGAACCCATGGAATTCCCTTTTTTACTGAAAACTGGTTTATGAGTTCCCTTGTTTTCAAGGAATCAGTTGCATCCAGAATTATGTTTGCACTGGAAAGAAGTTCTTCTATATTGTAAGAATCCAGGTAAACACTGTATGAACTTAAATTTTTCATACCATTCAGTTTTTCAATTTTATTCCTGCAAATTTCTGCTTTGTTCATTCCTATGTCATTTCTGGAAAATAAACTCTGTCTATTTAGATCAGTTTCAGATACAATATCCCCGTCTATGACAGAGATCTGATCGTATCCCATGGAAGACAAGACCTGTGCAGCAGGGAGTCCATTTCCCCCGCAACCGACTATGCATATATTCCCTTTCAATCAATAAAAGGAATGGGCAATAGATAAATATAGATTAAGGTTAGCCGGTCATGGAAGCAGCAGTCCTGAAGGCCATAGGAAAAGATCTTGAAGTAGAGGAGAGAGAAGTTCCCGTTCCTGAGGGAAATGAAATACTTATAAAACAACCATTCACAGGAATATGCTACAGGGATATTCTCACGAGAGAAGGTTTCTTTCCACGGGTATCGCTCCCGATGATCCCGGGGCATGAACTATCAGGCACAGTGGTTGAAATCGGAGATGACGTTGAATATTTCAAAAAGGGTGACCGGGTAGCAGGATTGATCTACGTACCCTGCGGACATTGCGAAAACTGCATTTCAGGCAATGAGAATCTTTGTGCTTTCAAGAAAACCATGGGGGAAAATCTTCAGGGAACATACAGGGAATACATAACCATAAACCAGAGGGCCCTTGTGAAGGTACCTGATGGCGTTCCGGAAGAGCTTGCAACAATAGCTGCCTGTGTGACAGGAATGGCAACGCATGCCCTGGATTCCGTAGCGGGAATAGCACCCGGAAAAAGGGTACTGATAACGGGCGCAGGCGGTGGAGTTGGTTCTCATGCAATACAGATCGCAAAGGCATACGGAGCAGAGGTCACTGCAGTCACAAGTTCGCAGTGGAAATCGGATGACCTTTACAGGCTTGGAGCCGATCATGTGATAATGGCTTCAGACTCCTTCAGCAAAGAATTGAAAGGCATATGGGCTGATGGTGCGAATATTGTCATGGAAAATACAGGAAGCGCAACATTCAGGGAATCATTCAGATCACTGGCCTTTGGCGGTAAGATGGTTGTGCCGGGAAATCTTTCTCCGGCATCGCCCGAACTTCCGCTTGGGATACTGATCCTCAAGGGAAATACAGTCGCAGGTAGTATATCATCAACCAGAAATGACATGGAGAAAGCGCTGCTGCTATCCAAAAAAGGTAAAATTAAACCGGTTATATGGGACAGGATAGAACTCAAAGATGTCAACACTGCAATGAAAAACATAAAGGAAAAAAAGAATGTTGGAAGGGTATTGATAAAGTTTTCAAAAAATTAAATCTGCCACATTGATCCTGCAAAAAGGAAACTCGCATTATTCATCTGGCTTGAAGTCAGGGTCATGTTCCCAAACAGGGACACGTTGCCAGAAAACGTATTCGACTGGGATAATGGTGTCATGTTTCCCATAAATTCGTGCCCAACATATATGGCCACGTAGAAGAACTGGGAAACAATTGGAATCAGGTTATTCATCACAAGTTCATATTTTCCGCTGTTGTTCACATCCAAAAGCTGTGCACCAGTAAAAAATGGGGGGATGATCGCTGAAAAGGTCTTGTTGGATGTGGAAATGTTGAAACCGCCCATAAGTTCAGAGATCACAATATCCATCAAAAGAGAAAAATCATTTGTGGGCCATCCATTGCCCTGAAATTTTGTCAAATTGGCAGGAATGGTGAAATTGCCCAAAAGGTTTGAATCAGGATTGACTGTAAATTTATTGTTCATCACCATTACGGAGGAAGGAAGAATACCTGAATTGGATCCTTTTACTTTCATCACAGCCAACGCTGTGCCATTGCTGTTTATTAGAAGGTGGGAAAAATCAACCTCAAGAGACTTGAGATCATTTTCAGTTGAAATATAAACTGATGAGGCTGAAATAACGAGGAATGTGGCAAGAGCTGCAAAAGCCGTGATAAAAATTGTCTTTCCTATCTTCAGCATATAAATATAATTAAATCATGATTAATTAATTTTGCCTGTCAAATTTGAAAAATACCTTAAATGAAACAATGAATGTGCCGAAAAACTATTTTTTCAGCAAGACTTTATATTTAAACAGTCTCTATCAACTTTAATCAGGGAAATTAACACATCCTGTTTCAAGACAAGGTGAATCAATGTACCAAGATGAATATGTGATTGAAACTGACAAACTGGCAAAAACATATCCTGGAGGAATAAAGGCGGTCAAGGGCATAGATATGAAAATCAGGAAGGGCCAGATATATGGATTTTTGGGCCCAAACGGTGCAGGAAAAACAACAACAATCAAGATGCTTTCCACCTCAATAAAACCCACATCTGGCACTGCAAAAGTCATGGGGTATGATATTTCCAGGGATTCCATGAAAGTGAGGAAGGAGATTGGGGTTGTTCCCCAGGATCTCACTACTGATGAAGATCTTAAGGGAATTGAGAATCTGCAACTTGTTGCAAGATTCTACGATGTTTCGCCTCAAGAATCAAGAAAGAAGGCAGAAGAACTCCTAGAACTGGTTGATCTAACGGAATTTGGTCACAAATATGTGAGCACGTATTCTGGCGGAATGAGAAAAAGGCTGGAACTCATAGTCGGACTCATACACAATCCGAAAGTGCTTTTCCTTGATGAGCCGACACTGGGGCTTGATGTTCAGACAAGAACCAAAATGTGGGAATATATCAGAAAGGTGAAGGAAGAATATGGCATGACAATAGTTCTCACAAGCCATTACCTTGAGGAAGTGGATGAACTTGCAGATATCATATCAATCATCGATCATGGGCAGATCATTGTTACGGGTTCACCGGAAGAGTTGAAAAGCAGCCTTCAGGGCGATATTATTGAGGCTACATTTTCAGACACAAACCAGACGAAGAAGTTTGGAGAATACAGCAAAAGCATCGATGTGACATATCCAAAGGAGAACATCGCCAGAATGAAGTTGAAGGATTCAGACAGGGAGGTTCCCCATATAATGAAATATATGGCAGACAACAATCTGTCTCCCACAAAATTCACCATAAGCAAGCCCTCACTTGATCAGGTGTTTCTAGATTATACCGGAAGGGAGATCAGAGAGGAGGAAGCAGGAGATACAAGGAAGATGCAGATGAACATGAGGAGACTGAGAAGATGAGCGGACTATTGCCACTTACAGGGAGGGAACTGAAGAAATGGTACAGAAACATGGTATTCTTCATCACCGGCCTTATTCAGCCAATATTCTGGATCGCATTGTTCGGCAGTGCATTCGATATTGCAAAATTTCTTCCGCCAGTAGCTCTTGAAAAGACATTCGGCACCACAAGCTACATAACATACATACTTGGCGGAATACTCACGACAACAAGCCTTTTCACCGCCCTATTCTCAGGAACAAGCATTATTTTCGACAGAAGGCTGGGTAACATGGCAAGATTTCTTGTGTCGCCAATACACAGGAGTTCCATTGTGTTTGCAAAAGTGCTTTCAACCACTGTCAGGATACTTGTGCAGGCTGTCATTCTTATCGGAGTCGCATTCATAATCCCCAACGGTCTTGTCCTTTCCAACGGAATGAGCTTATTTGGCCTTTTCATTATAGCCGCAGCACTCATAATGGTTGCATTTTCATTTTCATCCATATTCAGCATAATTGCAATAAGGCTGAAAAAGCAGGAAACAATATTCGGTATCATAAACCTCATCAATCTTCCGCTCCTTTTTGCAAGTTATGCTTTGTTTCCCCCAAGTTTCATGCCAACATGGCTCAAGAATGTGGCAGCGTACAACCCTGTCTCATGGTCATCGCAGGCCATAAGGAACGTGATACTTAATGGAACTCTCACCGGTTCAGTTCTTACCTCCACACTTGAATATATGCTATATCTGCTCATTTTGACTGTTTTTATGCTTGTGCTCGTATATTTCGTATCTGAAAAAGAGATAAGGGACTGAAAATCTACTTATCTTCGCACAACATGAATTCAAAAAATATATCTTTCATCAAAACACACACCGAAATATTATTTTGATTTTTTCAACGATAACAAATATTAACACTAGTTTTTAATTTTTTACCATTTTTCAAGCAAAGTCTTAATACTTTTTTTCCAATTATCATATGTGGATATGGAAATAGAATCAGTTGAAGAATGGGTACAGAAGGAGGGCGTCACCAATACAAAAGACGTAGAGGTACCCAAGATACTGTTTGATCAGGTTATAGGCCAGGAGGATGCCCGGGAAGTTGTGAAAAAAGCAGCTTTGCAGAAGAGGCATGTTTTGCTCATCGGTGAGCCAGGAACTGGAAAGTCAATGCTCGCCCAGTCAATGGTAGATTTTCTTCCTAAGGAAGAGTTGGAAGATATAGTGGTTTTCCACAACAGCGAAGATAATAATAAGCCTAAAATAAAGACATTTCCCGCAGGAAAAGGCAGGGAAATTGTCAGGCAGTACCAGATCAGGGCTGAACAGGAGAAAAAAGACAGATCAAGGCTTTTTGTAACAATGGTATTTGGAATCATTCTTATTGGGATTATAATGTCAATTCTTTCAGGTCAATACTATATAATTTTTCTTGCTGTTATAGCAGCAGCCTCAATTTATATACTGTCAGCATTCAACCCTGCAATGAGGGCTGAGAGGGCGATGGTGCCAAAGGTTATCGTATCGCATACCCCGAATGACAAACCACCCTTTATTGACTCAACCGGAACGCATTCAGGCGCTCTGCTTGGGGATGTCAGGCATGATCCTTTCCAGTCCGGAGGACTTGAAACACCTTCGCATGACAGGGTTGAGGCAGGAAACATCCACAAGGCGAACAAAGGCGTACTCTTTATTGATGAAATAAACCTTCTGAGGCCGGAGAGCCAGCAGGCACTTCTGACTGCAATGCAGGAGAAGAAATTCCCGATTTCCGGGCAGAGTGAGAGAAGTACGGGGGCCCTTGTCCAGTCAGAACCCGTTCCATGTGATTTTGTTCTTGTGGCTGCAGGTAATGTTGATGCAGTACAGGGAATGCACCCGGCACTCAGATCAAGAATCAGGGGATATGGGTATGAAGTATATGTTCACGATTCCATGGAAGATAACGATTCAAACAGGAGGAAAATAGTACAGTTCATTGCACAGGAAGTAATAAAGGATAAGAAAATTCCACACTTTGACAATTTTGCCATTATAGAAATAATAAAGGAAGCGCAGAAAAGGGCAGGAAGAAGGGGAAAACTTACCCTTAGGCTCAGGGAGCTTGGAGGACTTATCAGGGCAGCAGGAGATGTTGCCATTGGAAAGAAAGAATCAATTGTCACTGGAGAAGATGTCATAGCCGCAAAGGCATTCAGCAAACCGTTAGAGCAGCAGATTGCTGACAGGGCGATGGAAGTAAAGAAGATTTACAACACCTTCAGGAAGGAAGGTTCAGCAGTGGGCATGGTAAATGGGCTTGCAGTGATGGGCGGTAACTCCGGCATGGCTGAATACACCGGTATAGTAATGCCCATAGTTGCTGAGGTCACTCCGACTCAGACAAAGGGCCATGGTTCAGTCATAGCTACAGGAAAACTGGGAGAAATTGCAAAGGAAGCAGTTCAGAATGTTTCTGCAGTCTTCAAGAAAATCAGCGGAAAGGATCTTTCAGATATGGATGTGCACATTCAGTTTGTTGGAACCTATGAAGGGGTAGAAGGGGACAGCGCAAGTGTTTCAATAGCTACAGCCGTAATCTCTGCCATTGAGGATATACCCATAAACCAGAACATTGCCATGACGGGTTCTCTCAATGTAAGGGGGCATGTACTTCCGGTTGGCGGTGTGACAGCAAAGGTTGAGGCAGCCATTGATGCAGGAATCGAGAAAGTTATTGTACCGCTGCTCAACATGCAGGATATAATACTGGACAAGAACCACAAGGACAGGATCATCATAGTTCCTGTGAGCAATATCGAAGAGGTTCTCGAAGAGGCCCTCATAAAATCAGACTCAACTGACAACCTCATAAAGAGGATTGCAGCACTGTTCATGGGCCCTACCACCAAGGGAAGCAAGGGAAGGGCCGGGCCAAGTGCCATATGAAGCATCTCTTGTGACGGTACCATCAGGCTTGGGAAATTCCATGGAATGCCTGAATAACCATAAATTTTTTTATCAGTTTTTTTTCATGGAAAGTATTCTTCCAAAAGAATTTCTGCTTGAAGCATGTGAAAGATCTGAAAAGTTCAGCATGACATCAATCAGGGACAGGGGAGCATATTTTATGTGCCTCATATCGGGAAAGAGGAATATCTCAGATGCAATGAGGATCATGGGTTGCAGCATGAATGATACTGTTGCTTTTATGGCATTCGAATCAGGGAATGAAAGGGAGCTGGAGGGATGCGGAATAATATTTGAAAAATATTCCTTCCCTGAAGACAGCATGGATATATACGGGCAGATGACAATGACAGAAATGGAGCTGATAAATTGACAGAGAGTGTTTTTCTCGCATACGCTGGCCACATAAATGTGGATGTGGTGATGAGTGTTGATCACCTGAACGATGATATTACAAACAGGGTGTCCAGTGTGGATGAACTGTACGGCGGCACTGCAGGGAATTTTGCCATAGTAGCATCAAAACTTGCTTATCCCTTCAGGATCTATTCCACCGTATCACGAAAGAGCCATGCTTCATACATCCAGTTCCTGAAGAGTTTAGGAGTGGATATGGAAGGGATTACCATCAATGAGGGGGGCTTTGGCCCCATATGCTATGCAGTGAATGATGGAAAAAAACAGAAGTACTACATGGCAGAGGGCCCCATGACAGGAATAAGGTACAACCTTCTGGATGAACATTACAGATATCTTCACCTCAGTACTGGAGATCCCGCAACCAATATGGATCTTCTTGAAAGAACAGACCATGACATGGCTGTTTTTGATCCGTCTCAGGAACTTTTCTACAAATACAGCAGGGATCAGATAAAGGAATTCATTGAAAAATCCCATATAATTATAGGGAACAGTGACGAGATCAATTTTATGAGAGACAAAGGGAACATTTCAATCAGGGATGAGATTTCATCAGGAAAAATATTTATCGAAACCAGGGGCCATACGGGCACAATCCTTCATGGGAAAAAGGAAATCCTTATTCCGTCAATAAATGCCACTGGAAAAGTAAATACTCTCGGTGCAGGAGATTCTTTCAGGGCAGGACTTTATTTTGGCCTTTACAGGAATATGGACATGCAGAATGCAATCGCATGCGGAAATGTTGTAGCTTACAATGCCGTATCATATGGGATAATGAACATATCCTTACAGGCAGAATCTATAATAAGC
>JAKAPZ010000050.1 GCA_021822985.1 Thermoplasmata archaeon
GATCTGATGATACATGAATTCTTCCTTCCCTTCACCACTCTTCAACTTCACGGATGCATCCAGTTCCCAGTCGCTGAATCTCAGCATATACCTCACAAGGAGGGCAAGCCTTGAGCCGTAGCGTTCGCTCTGCTCAAGTATTGAGACAGGGCCGCTCACCCTGATGGAATGAACACCATCCTTATCCGATTCAGAATAGAGCAGACCAAGGGATCTGATTTTCCTGATGAACCTTCCCATGTTTGATGAACGGATGTCTATCCACATGGATTTCAGGATCACCGTCTCGATCTGCTCCATGTTATACAGATTTGAAAGTTTTTCAGGCTGAAGTGAGGGCAGTTCCCTCAATATCTCATTATCCTCATTGTCCGCATACATTGCCATGCTGACATCCCGGATTGTGGTGTGCATCTCCTCCGCAACCTCCCCCATGATTCTCTCCCTCTCCTCTGCCGTCACTGCAGGCGTCTTCGCTTTTGCAAAAATCGAGTTCCTCACACCGGGAGGATCCAGAAGCGAAGGCGGTTCCATTCTGGAAAGCCTGAACATGAGCGTGGCAAGCCCCCGCAGTATTTTCGGGTTCTGCGACTTCAGTTCCACAAGCTTGAGTTCCTTCTCTATCTCAAGCCTGCTTTTCCCGATGCATCTTGAAAATACTTCCATGACAGAAATGCTGTAGTCGGTATTCTCTTCTGACAGGAAAACACTCCTCACAGTGCCGTTCCTGCTACGCCTCACTGTCATTAACTGAACTGGGAACACCCTTTCTCCGCCTCCTCGAAGTTCCGTACTCGCTTGTGCCGCTTGCAATTATCTCATAAAGGATTGCGTGCTTGTTTGAAGAGGGACGCAGTAGACGCCCTAATCTCTGCCTGAACTGCCTTGCGCTCCCTGAACCGCTCAGCACTATACCCACAGATGCATCAGGCACATCTATGCCCTCATCCAGTACTCTTGAGGTGGCCATTGCAGTCACCTCCCCATTCCTGAACATATCCAGATACCTCTTCCTCTCCTTTCCCGGTGTCAGGTATGTTATGCATGGTATGAGGAATTCCCTTGAAATCAGATAGGCCGATGCCGTGTCGTCTGAAAATATTATGGTCTTCTCTCCCCTGTGCCTGGAGAGAACATATCTTACAGTATCGATCTTCACTCTCGCATTGAATGCTATCTCCCTTGCAGTCCTCCATGCAATCAGTGCTTCCCTTCCTTCCGGATTCCATGAAGAGAGGATGAATTTCTCGAAATCCCATGGCCCCCTCATGGTTATGCGGTGTTTTCTCAAATATGAAGTGAAGATTTCCCGATTCCTGTCATATTCAATCTCCTCTTCTGGCTCAAGTTCCACAGGTATCCTGACTATTTCATAATTGGAAAGGAATTCGGACAGCTCCTCATATCCGAGTTCGAAAATTTTTCCTCCCATGAATTCCTCAAGCCTTGTGTGGAGCATGTCCACCCTTTCAAAGGTTGCAGTCAATCCCATCCTGTATGGTGAAGCATACATCCTAGCGATATCGATGTATTTTTCAGATGCAAGATGATGAACCTCGTCCACAAGCAGGAACCTGAATTTATTGCCAAGAGTTTCAGCCATCAGGTATGCTGAATCATATGTGCTCACGGTTATTTTCCTGATATCCTTCTCTCCACCGCCGATCTGCCCGATCTCAATTCCCAGAACCTTTGAGAGCCTGTCACGCCACTGCTGAACCAGTTCTATGGTCGGTGCAATGATTAACGTATCCGTATTGAGGCGCGTTATGGCCTCAATGCCTATATGGGTCTTCCCTGCAGCCGTTGGCAGTACAACTATTCCAGAATAATTGTTTGAAGCCCATGTATCCACAGCCTGCTTCTGGTATGCCCTCAGCTTTTCCCTGTGGGAAAGAGACATTGAGGAAACTTCAAACACCTCATCAATTGCATCAGGGAAATCCTTCCTGAGTGACGCATAATGGAATCCCTCTGTAACATTTTTCCCTATCCTGTCATCAAAAACAACATATTCCGGTAAGGCAGAAGGTGGATCATCAAGGACAATTCTTCCCCTGATATAGTTCAATTTCATATTACATTACAGTAACATAGCCTTCGTATTTAAGGTATCAGAAGTTTCTGGCCTGGTGGACATTGGTACACCTGTGAAGCAAGGCAGATCCGGGCCATCTGTAATATACACGAAAATTACCTGTGGTACAGGAACTGAAAGAGTTCTTGGACATATTCCACATTGACCTTCACAATATGAATATCAAAGTTGAGAAAATTGAATTTTATCAGGAATATTCGGACAGTATATACAATCCACTTCCCTGTGACAATAAATCGATAGATTTTAATTCACTCAAAAAATAAGGTATTATTAAATGGCAGAATTTTATCCACAAAATGATGAGGAAATTCACGAAAAGAAAATTTCGAAGTTAGAGAAAGTAATTGAATTCAATTCATCACTGGAAGTGAGATCTTTCTTGCGAAAGAATCCTTTTCTAGTCAATATAATCGAAGAAGCTATAGAGAAAATCAAACATGTATTTCAGGAAGAAAAACTGAAACTTGCAGTTGAGAATGATCCAGAAATTTCTACGGATTCCAGAGTTCTCTTTTTGAGAATATTTACAAAAAAATCCCCAAAAGAAACAATTGAATTACTTGGTAAGTTGAACGAAGAATGGTGGCTCGAAGCAAAAACGAAGACAAACCAGAAGCTCATCATAGAGGAAGAATACGAATGACTTTTGACTGGGTGGATTATCTGAACTTAGCTGTTTATCTTAGAGGAGAAGCTAAAAATGATAGCTCTATGAATGAAGCAATGCACAGAACGTCAATAAGTAGAGCATATTATTCATCGTTCAATTTGATAAAAAATTGTTTGATTTCAATGGGTGAGATCTTAGGTAGAGGGGCGGAAGTTCATAAAGAAATACAGACCATATTCGAAGATTTGTCCAAACAGGAAATGGATAGCATAAGGAGGAGGAATCTAATTGAAATCTCTAATGAACTAGGGGTTCTTAGATCTTTCAGAAACAAAGCAGATTACAATAATGCTGTGTTTGGAATGGATAAGCTGGTAGAAGCCTCAATTATTCGAGCTCAGAAAGTTAAAGCTTTAGTTCAGGCACTCTAATCTAACATGTTTTTTTACCTTCTTTTTTCCAGAATATATGGTGACAATGCAGTTATAACCCCTGAATAGTTTCAAAATCAGTGGTCTATTATACACCCATTGGAAAGAATTATATCCTTAAGTTGATGTCAAAAAACATGAAAGTTGCAATCCTCGGCATTGATGGTTATATTGGATGGGCACTTGCCCTGAGACTTATCAGGAAGGGACATCAGGTTGTGGGTGCGGATTCACTTTATACAAGGATGAGGGTCAGGGAGGTTGGTTCCCAGTCTGTGACACCAATCGAGACCATGGAGAACAGGATAAAAATTATCAGAGAGAAAACAGGGGAGAATATTGAATTCTTCCAGGGAGACGTGAATGATCCCGAATTCATGTATTCTTTTGTTGAGAAGACAAAGCCCGATGCATTTGTCCATCTTGCAGAGCAGAGATCTGCACCATATTCCATGATCGGCCTGAAGCAGGCAAGGGAAACACTGATCCAGAACATGGGAGGAACAATCAACCTCGTCTATGCAATGAAGGATATAGTTCCAAATGCACATCTTCTGAAACTGGGAACAATGGGTGAATACGGAACACCTAACATTGACATACCTGAGGGATTCTTCACCATTGAATACAACGGCAGGAAGGATACACTTCCATTTCCCAAGTCTGCTGGATCATGGTATCACTGGAGCAAGGTTCATGACACGAATAATCTCATGTTTGCAAACAGGGTCTGGAAATTGAGGATCACAGATGTGATGCAGGGTGTTGTGTACGGAACAAGAATTCCTGAAATAACCGACACTGGCCTCTTCACAAGATTTGATTTGGATGAGGTCTGGGGAACTGCCCTGAACAGGTTCTGCACGCAGGCAGTCCTGGGATTGCCAGTAACACCATACGGAAAGGGTGATCAGAGAAGGGGATTCCTTTCCCTTGAAGATGCAGTCTCATGCCTCATGATCGGGCTTGAGAAACCTCCAGCAGATGGAGAATACAGGGTGTACAACCAGTTTGATCAGCACTATTCCGTAAATGAGCTTGCAAACATCGTTAAGGAGAGGGGAGAGAAAGTCCTTGGAAGGGATGTCCATATAGAGAGGGTGGAGAACCCGAGAGTTGAGATGGATCAGCATTACTACAATCCGGAAAATAAGAAACTCAAGACCATGGGATACGTTCCTGTGGGAGATCTCAGGAAAGACATTGACTCCATATTGATGGATGTTGACAGGTTCAGGGAGAGGGCTGAGCAGGTGAAGAGTGCCATTGCACCAAAGACATTCTGGAAGAAAAGTCACGGACTTCACTGATCCTGTAAACTAAAATGTGCCGTGTATCAATATTTATTAACGATTTTACCATTGGTGGCTAATGACCACCAATGCCTCTGGTATATATTTAAAGATTGTGACTGCAGCCATTGCCGTTGTTATGATAGTGTCATTTTCACTTGCCATATACACTTCAACACCTTCCATTACATCTTCAGGTTCAGTAAACGCTCCTTTTATATCTTACAGCCAGCCTGTCCTGAAGGATCAGTGGATCAACTATTCAACATCGACCGGCCCTGCACCAATGAGCAATTCAACCATGTCATGTTTCGAGCCTTCCAGTGAAGTTATACTCTTTGGAGGGGAATACATGGCCAACGTGACTTCCGGAACAGGAAAAAATGTGACATACAAGAATGTCATGGAATATTCCAATTCCACATGGGCTTACTCCAGCGGTGTCTGGAGCAGCGTGAAAACAGGAAGTTCAATCCCGCAGATGGCGGGCTCAGCTTCAGCATATGATGCACCTGCTAAGAGCGTTGTCCTCTTTGGCGGGGAGAACAATACAACATTGTACAACCAGACCTGGATATACACGGGTTTCACATGGACACCATTGAAACTGGCCGTTGCACCATCAGCAAGAGTTGATGCATCCATGGCATATTCATCTGCGCTCAACGGAGTGGTTCTCTTCGGAGGGCAGACATCCACAGGCTATTCAAATTCAACATGGATATTTAAGGGAGGAGCATGGCAGAAACTCAGCGGAGCAGGTATCATTCCCGCAATGAGCGGTTCTGCACTTGGCTCAACCGGAAACGGTAATCTCGTATTATACGGTGGATTTAACGGAACTGCATACAGTTCAGCCACATACATATTCAACGTGGGATCAATGAAATGGTCAAAGATCGTTGAGTCAGTATCACCGCCTGCACTTGCATTCGCACATCTGAACTATTTCTCATACAACAATGTGACAGTTCTGTTCGGCGGAGTCTCATCCACCGGAACACCATACAGCGGAACATGGATATTCAACAACACATCCTCATGGGACAATATCTGGGCAACTGCCCCATACGCTGCATACGGCCAGGCAATGACGCATTACAGCGCTAACAACACCATAGTCCTTTTCGGCGGAACGGAGAGCAATGCGGTCTCAGAATACAATAATTACACATTCCAGTTCATGAACAATACATTCAACTGGGTTCTGTTCAAGGAAACTGGACTTCCCGCCAATTCAACATGGGGAGTCAAAGTAGGATCATCCTACAACAACACCACATCAAGCACAGTAGGATTCCTTGTTCTCCAGGGAACATACAACTACACAGTGTTTTCACCGTCCGGATATCAGGCATCCACGGGAACAAACTTCACGATGTATTTCTCTGAGACAAATGTTTCAATCAGTTTCTCGAAAACACCCGGACTGCTTTACTACAGCTATGGTGCAATTGCAGGTATAGCAATAGTGATACTTGCACTGGT
Organism: Thermoplasmata archaeon; assembly: GCA_021822985.1. Taxonomy (GTDB): domain Archaea; phylum Thermoplasmatota; class Thermoplasmata; order Thermoplasmatales; family Thermoplasmataceae; genus Cuniculiplasma. The sequence continues at coordinate 5,923 of JAKAPZ010000050.1, forward strand.
TGGAGAAGTTGTCTACAGAAAAATATTCAAATAAAAACTATTTTTTCCATTTATTTCTCTTTTTGAAGCGAATTACTTATATCACGGAAATTCTAACCGAATACGGAAATTAGATAAGATTTGAGTGTTTCTGCACTTCAAAAGTTTATATCAGAGTCTTGTTTTCTATTACTTGTTTGGGAAAGTGTGAACATGAATTTGATAGAGGTTACTCCCGAGAGATTGCTGTCCCGTGAACTGAATCAAATAGAGACAAAGAATTCACCAAAGTTATTGTACGTTTCGGGTAGCATGAAGATTCCTCTGCCTCAGCCAAGGTGTGCAATTGTTGGAACCAGAGAACCTTCTGACGAAGGCCAAAAATATGCCAGGCACTTGGCTGAATTTTTAGTAAAAAATAGTGTCACAGTGATCAGTGGTCTGGCAAAAGGAATTGACACTGAAGCTCATAAGGGTGCAATTGAATCCGGTGGTCAAACAATTGCCGTCCTTGGAACCCCATTGGATAAATTCTACCCGATACAAAACAAGGAATTACAGAAAGAGATAATGCAAAAACACCTTGCTGTCAGCCAGTACAAACTTGGCCAGGTAGTTCATCCCGGAAATTTCATTCTCAGAAACAGAACTATGGCTCTTTTATGTGATGCGTCAATTGTTATTGAAGCTGAAGAAACCAGTGGAACTTTGAGCCATGCTTGGGAAGTGCTCAGGCTTGGCAGACCCCTTTTTATTCTTGGATCAGTGTTCGAAAGGAATGATCTGAAATGGCCTGAAAAAATGATCAAATACGGTGCAATAAAATTGAACGAATTTTCTGAAATACTGGAATGGTTACCGTCAAGCGATTCTAACTATGAGTTGCCGGAGTTATAATGACATTAAACCTCAGGAAATCAGACTTTGGCCTTTATTCTCAAGCATTCCTGGGCAGTATTCAATACTCCAAAAAATGATGTTGATCTCTCAAGAGTGCCCAGATGATCGGTTTTAAATTACAAAAAATTAATATAGTAATATTATCATCCTAATAGTGTGGTAAAAATGTCTACTCAGGAGGAGTTGAAGAAAAACAATAACATGGTTGATGATATTACTAGCTCTAGGGATATTGAAACACACCAACCATATGTTGATCTACCTTTATCTAAAACGGTTAATATAAGTATTTCTATCGATAGAGATGTCCTAGAAGCCCTCATAATTGGATGTTCCGCAAGAAATATCAGCAGATCCAAATTTATTGAAAGGGCCTTGCTAAAAGATAAATTAATAGATAAGATTCTGTCCCAAAAAGATGATGACAAGGATTTTTCCTACTCAGGAAGCAGAACCGTTAAAAAGTTCTAAATTCCCTGATCACTATACACTAGCATCTAAATTTCTGGGCAATTGGCTGTTTTTCTCATTGGATATAACATTCCATCATTTGGATCTTTAATTTTTTCTCCGCACAGTTTATAGCCAAGGTTTTGATAATAACCTTTAGAATAAGGTCCCTCCATTGCATCCAGTTGCACACATTTAAGATTCATGAGAGTTGCGAGACAATTCAAACTTGCAATCACGAGTGGTATTATTTTAGGGTCATTTAAAAAAGGAAAATATTCATTTTTCATTATCGCTTCTAACTTCAAACATTTTCTCGTTCTTTTGCAAGTGTCACTTGCTGGATGCTCAATTGTAAAAACAGCTGCTAAAATTTCTTTCTCCACACGAAGATGTGAAATATGCTACTTAGTTGAACTATTGTTGTGTTCACTTCTCTTAAAAATAACAGAAAAAGGCTGCTTTCCATTTGCTTTATTATCTTGCATAAAATCAGAAATTTTCCAATTTACCTTTCTGTTTATGAATTTTAAGTTTAAATGCGGATTTTTCATTGGCTCAATATAATAACCCAATACTTTGAGAGAAATTAAATTTTTCTTACTCCATTTCTTATAGACTTCAGTTTTTA
>JAKAPZ010000051.1 GCA_021822985.1 Thermoplasmata archaeon
AAAACAGAGGAAATCGGAAGGAATGAGGAGATGGAGAAGATCTTCGTGGATTCATCATGGGAACAGGCAGCAATATTCCTTGGGCTTTCCCAGGGGGCCATTGAGAAGGCTGTGGAATACACAAAGGTCAGGAAGACATTCAACTTCCCCCTGAAGGATTACAGCCCTGTTGCTTTCAGGCTTTCGGAACTGAAGAGCGATCTTGAGATGATGAAATTCTATCTTTTCTCCGAGGATGGAGACAGGGAGAAAGGGCTCATGCTCAAGACCAGAGCTGCAGATTTCTCAAGGAAGGCAACAAAATACGCTTTGCAGTACCATGGAGGATACGGATATCTTGAGGACTTCGGCGTCGAGAAATTCTACAGGGATTCAGTCGCACTGAATGCAGTGATGTTCAGGACGGATATAGACAGGAGAATTCTTGCAGAGTCCATCTATAAGAGCAAAACCGGATACCTTTAGAACCCTACCCTATTTTTATTTACCATTTCAACATTTTTTTGTAACTTTTTAGCAGTTTTATCAAATGTCATTTTAGCTGATGCCAGAGAAAACCCATAAACCAATCATCCAGTTCAATCCCTCTATGAATATATGATCAATACTCAATGAGATCCTCAGCCCCTGCGTATAAACCCGGATGACTTCTGATCAGCCTAAGGACATCATCTTTGGGAATGACTGGTTCTCCTGCAACAGTAACCAAATCAACATTTGGGGAAGATTCCAGGACAACACAGGCACCCACTCTCTTTTTTCCGGAAAATGAAACTCCAAACCGTGTCAGATACCTCTTCCACTCCTCCAATTCCGATTTATTTATAAGAAGATGAAACACCTTAAGATAGAGATTTGGAGAAACTTTATATTTCCCATCTGTCCATATTTCCACTGCAGTACTGCCCGCCCAGGCCTTTTTCCATGGAGCTTTAATGATCAGCATTCTGATCCTTTCCCACTCAATCAGGCGTCTGTCAGACCTTTCTGAAATGGAAAGCACTCTGTATTTCCCCCTTCCGACCCTCTCGACAATTCCTCTCATTTTCATTTCTGACAGCAATTTTGAAGATCTGGAATTCCCTGTGAGATTTGCAAGATCTTTCACCGAAAATTCGTTTTCACCGAATCTTGAAATTATAGCATCAAAATAAGTCAGTCCCATGTTCCGAAATAATCGGAATATCTATATAAGGTATTCATAATGCCAAAAATACCCCGCTAATTCCTTCTCCGGTTAAAAAACTGAAAATATCATCAAGAAAAAAATAAGTAGGATTTGCCTACTTCTTTTTTGTTGATTTTGTACCCTTGGAAGAAGATGTGCTCTTTGAAGAAGAGGAGTCGGTTTTCTTGTCCCCCTTCTCACCGGTTGATCCTGAAGACTTGGCAGTCTTTGGTTTTTCATTGCCCGCAGGTTTCTCTTCTGTGCTTTTGGGTTTGTTTTCACTGGTTTTAGCAGTGGTGCTGGGTTTAGGTTTCTGTGCTGGCTCAACTTTCTTTGCCTTCTGCGGTGGTTCGGGAGAGGCTTCCTTTGCTGGGGGTTCCTGGTTTTTCTTTTTTCCGAATGGCCACATAACTGATCTCATATTCTCGGCATTTAAAAAGATTCCGCATTGGGAATCGGCATTGGGCTTATTTGATCAATTATTTTTTGAGTATTTGATTCCTCAAAAATCTGTTCCTCCATTGAAAACAGGAGAAATACTGCCTGTGTTTCATCACGAATTTTCCCAAAAATGAAAAAGATGTTTAGAGAACAAAATTGAGCAAAATTTAATAGTTTTCTGCATCTGTCAGGATATGTACACTAGGCGTGGAGATAAAGGTGAAACGGACACAGGAACTGGTGTAAGGGTAACCAAGGGCTCTCATATTATTGATGCTGAGGGAGACATTGACGAACTTAACTCATTTATTGGCTTTGCACTGGTGAGTGCAAAATGGGACGATGTCAGGAATGATCTAAACGCAGTCCAGGAGGATCTTTTCACATGTGGTGAGCACATCACCGCACAGGGGAAGAGAAGAACCATGAAGGAAGAGAGAGTCAAATGGCTTGAGGAGAGAATTGACATTTACAGGAAGGAATACGGAAAGATCAAGCTGTTCGTTGTTCCGGGCGGAAGCGTTGAATCCACAAGCCTTCACATGGCAAGAACTGTGTGCAGGAGGCTTGAGAGGGATCTGGTAAAGGCAAAGGATGAATTTCCCATCGAACCGGTCATAGAACAGTATGTGAACAGGCTTTCCTCACTTCTGTTCTTCCACTCCCTGATTGCAAACAGGAGGCTTGGAATCGAGGAAAGGATATGGTATCTCAGGGAACTCCCCTGATCAGTAGAGGGAGTTTTTAGACATGATATTTTTTGCGAAAACATTGTTCAGTATCTCAAACCTGAGATCACTCATTTCTCCATGTCCCGGATAGATTTTTGTCGATTCAGGGAATGACAGCAGAAATTTCAGGCTTTTCACCAGTTCCTCCTCATTTCCGCCAACATCAACCCTGCCAACGGAAAGCCTGAAAAGAGTATCCCCTGTGAGGATGAATCCGTCTCCCATTATGCATATGCTACCATATGTGTGGCCCGGAGTCTCGTTAAGCGAGATCTCATGATCTCCAATTGCAATATCCATCTTTCCGCTGAAGGTTTCTATTCTGGACGGAAGTGTGAAATTTCCTGAAATTCCAAAAGAATTCATCATGGTTCCGGAATTTCTCATCATGTCCTCATCCTTATCATGGATTATGAGAGGAACATTGTACTTTTCCTGAAGCTGTGATGCTCCCAGAACATGATCGAAATGCCCATGAGTAGCAATAATTGCCTTAGGTTTGAACCCGTTCATTTCAATATCGTCAATAATCTTCTTCTGTTCTCCTCCAGGGTCCACCACAACACAGCTGCCTTTGCTGGACAGGATTATGGTATTGGTCATGAAGGGGCCCGTTATGATCTTCCTTATTTTAAGCATCCCGGTCATGAAACTATAGTTGAATCAGGCATATGGCTTTAATGAAGAATTGGAAAGGGGCCACAATTCCGCCCTGAATGGTGTATGTTTTTCATTCAATTCTGAAATGTTCAGATAATGAAATATACCATTTCACATTTTGGGTAGCATGGGCGCGTGGCCAAGCATGGATATGGCAACAGCCTCCTAAGCTGTAGATCAGGGGTTCAAATCCCCTCGCGCCCGTATGTTCATTCCTTTCTTGTTTTATATCCGGGAACTTCTGATGATTCCCATGCTCCGTCTATTTTCCGTATGTATCCTGCTTCATAGTTATGCCTGAAATCTGATGCATCAATCATGGAATCGGATGGTATTATGGAACTCCATCCCCCTCCCCTCAGGAGCAATTCTCTATGATCCGGGTAATACACAAGATCCTTGGACATTCTGGAATTGTCCGGCCAGACCTCAATATCCAGTATTTTCACTCCCTGCCCCCTGTCTGCAATAATCTGGCTGGTAAGATCGGGGCCCGTGGGTTTTGCAACAAAATCCCCCTTCATGAGATGCCTTGTTCTGTTGTTCATCCTCAGGGTGGCCTCCCCATCCAGAATGAAATAATATTCATCCACTGAGGAATGGGAGTGCAGCCTCGCCGATACGTCATTCTCTGCCAGATTCTCAACTCTTGCAAATACCCTGGATGGGCCAAGCAGTGGCATGAGGAATCTCTGGGTGAATCTTCCGCCGTCCCTGGGAGAAAGCATCTTCTCGGATTCGTCCAGGCCCTCATCTGAAGTCGTGGAGGAAACCGGAAATGTCCACAGATCCTCTGATCTCTTTCCATCCTCTTCTATGTATACATGATCAGCCCACATTGAGGCTATCCTGACGATCATTCCCAGGATCGGTTTTTTGAGATGCGATATTCTGGCAAAAACTTCTTTTTGGGAATCTCTCCTGAGATTGCCGCTAACTCTTGAGAAGGATTCCCACAGCCAGTTGGAAAAGGGATAGTGTTCAACTCCTATGGTTCCCTTTTCAATGTTTATTCCTTCAGGGTAAAAAAGTTCAAATGCGAGATCAATTCTTATGGAAGATTTCTTTTCAGCCGTTTCGCTCAGTATTATGTCCATGCAGTTAAAATTGAATTTCGTATTTAGAGTTAATCTTTAATTACAATCAAAAAAATTGATGGAAATTTTCCTGATGAAATGCTTTTAGCAGGAAGAGGGTTAAACCTCTTTTTCTCATCACTCCATTCTTGGGGCAAGGAAGAACTTGACCTTTTTTTCTCCGGATTTTTCTATATATTCAGGCTCTATTATGAGAGGATAGTCATTGTTGAATGCAAGTTTGAGCTTATCCGCAGAGCCAGTGGACTTTATGATCTTCATCAGGTAATCTGATGGATAGCTGCTCTTTGAGCCTCCTCTTGACACAAGCTCCACACAGTTTTCCCTCTCGAGAATCAGTTCTGCATCCTCGGAATCTGTCCTGGATGATATGACAAATCTTGAATCCTCTATGGCGAGTCTGACTGAATCTCTCACATCGGTTGTGGCCCTCAAACCTTTCTCTATTTCAGACTTGCTGACCACCACATAATTCTCGGGATTAACTGCAGGGAGTTTTGGAGCGGTCATGTTTCCGTATTCCAGCAGTGCTATGCTCTTGCTCAGGTTACCCATGGTAAATTTCAGTTTTCCGGGAGCATTCATTATGGTGATGGATTCGCTGTTTCCTCCGAGTTTCAGCACATTCCTGACCCTTTCAAGCTCCAGTGGAATATCTGTTTTTTCGCTCACTTCATAATTTTCAAAGACTGAACTTGAAACAAATAGATCTGCCATTGCGACCCTTGCGCTGTCTATGGCCCTCACATGTATGCCATCGGGCTCAAATTCAAACTTGGCCTCTCCCGTGATGGAATTGATTATGTCTATAATCTCCTTCAGAGTGCCTATGGTTGAACTAACTTTCATATATGGTAATCGGTAAGCAGGCAAATAAATGTTTTCAAATATGATCAAGGTATGTTACCAAATAAGATCAACATAGATTGAAGGCAGGAAACAGCAACACCATGTTCCGTTGAATGAAGCATTTGTGCCTTTATGAGCCAGCAAAACTCAGAGGGAGGGCTGCTCTGTACGTTTCCGATAGCCCATAATGGCAAGAGCCATCAGGACTCCAAGGAGAAGGAACCACATGTCCCATACGAGCACATGCCAGCGCAGGGCAGTCCAGTCAACTGAACTTCCAGGTTGAACAATTCCAAGCAGTACCAGTGAACCGGCCACAACCATCAGGCCCCCATAGGAGATTAGGAAAATGCTGATTGCAACAGCACTGACCACTAACAATTTTCTGGGAAATCTTGAGCCAAAAGGACGAACCAGAGCAAGAGCCAGCAGGCCGACAATGATCTTGGACACAACGGCTATAATGCCGAGCATATATGCCAGAAGTCCTCCCTGCCGGGCAATATTCTCAATACTTCCACCAACGGTATTAAGCAGAAAAGTTCCTCCAAGGGTCCAGTAGATACTGATTGCGGCATATGCGAATGCCAATATGGATTCCATGTATGCAGTTACGATTCCAGATCCATAGTCTCCAGTGGTGGTTTTCAAAGGGATATCTCATCTCCCATTTTTCTGAGAAAGATGAATACAGTACATATAGTTATTTCCCCCATTCCTGTACTGGTCAGCTAACCTCTTCTCTTACAAAGTGGGCAAATTTAATAAGAAAGCTTATAATAAAAGTTATATGAGAAATTCAGCCGGGAATGCAAACGATGTTAAAAATTCAAAATCAATCTATAAATTAAATCTTATTGCAACTTCTGCAGGTACAATTATGGGTGGAGAAGTTCCAGTAGAAGCTCGTTTGGTTCGTGGGAAAACTCCTGCGAGAGGAGTCCTAGTTAAGATATTAGACGAGGAAACAAAAACTGTTTTAGCACAAAAGAAAACCGATAAGGAAGGCATTGCCAAGTTTATAGTCATAGCCAATAAACCAAAATTAAGAATTACCGGAAAAGCCGTTATTGAAGATTAATCACGACCATTGAGATTTCTTCGGATACCAAATAATTCTTGAAAATTATTCGGTGAGATGATGTGGTATTGTTAAAAGAGAGATGTTGATAGAGTAGATGGTTCCAGTTGTACTGAAATCTCTGGCACAACATATCTGAAAAGAATGAAAAATGTGTTTTGTGTGTTCAAGATTTAATACCTCTTTGAAAATATGCAATCATGATATGGTTCAAAGAGGATGACATGAAAAAGATCAGGGAGAGATTTGGCAGAACCCTGAAGGATCCAGTCGCAATCAATATATTTCTTGACAGTGAGCAGTGCAGTACCTGTTCAGATGCCCTTGCCCTCATGGAGGAATTGGTATCCATGGACAGCAGGCTCAAGATCAAAACATTCCACACTGGAGACAGTGAAGCGGAAAAATACGGCATCACCAGGGGCCCCGTCATTGTTCTTTTCTCGGAACATTTCAAAGATGGAAATGTCAGGTATTATGGCACTCCCTCAGGACATGAGTTTCTTGTCTTCATGGATGATCTGGAAGCATTTTCCACAGGCAAGATCAATCTCAGCCAGACTGTCATTGATAAGATACAGTCAGTAAATAAACCGGCAGAAATAAAGATATACACAACTCCACAGTGCCAGTTCTGCCCGGCAATGGTGAAGTCTGCACACAGGTTCGCTATGATCAACAGCAATATCACCGGAAGCATGGTTGGAGCTATGGATTTCAGCGAGGAAGCAGATAAAGTTGGTGTTATGCAGGTTCCCCATATAACATTGAACGGAGAGACCCTGCATGTGGGCAGCCTTCCTGAGGAAACCTTTGCCACATACATCATTGACTCGCTCTGATCTGTATATTGGATAAAACAAAAGAACACAATTAATTTTTTTAAATACAAAAGTATTGCTGAAAAGCAATAAAAATATAATATAATGCGCACTTCATGATCATGGCGTCAGAGGAAATTTTAAGGGAAATGATCCAGAAGCATGGCAACGACGAAGCCGTGAAGAAAGAGATTGCTGGAATGAATAAATCATTTCAGTTCAAGCCGGGCAATGGAAACCCGTACTGCATCACCATTAAAGATAACACAGTAAATGTGGTGGCAGGAGAAGTTCCAGATGCAACAGTGACCATAAGCGCAACTGAAGAGACACTCACAGGGCTTTTCAATGGAGGAGTTGATCCTGTCATGGCATACATGACGGGCAAGATCAAGATCTCAGGCGACATGATGAGCGCAATGAAAATAACCGGACTTGTGAAGAATTTCAGGAAGTGATAAGATTGGAAGCAAGAAAAGCCACAGTTGTGGGATCAGGAATAATGGGAAGCGGAATAGCACAGGTGATTGCACAGGCAGGGATTCCGGTATCAGTTTTTGATTCATTCCCCGAGGCCCTACAGAAAGGAGAATCATCCATAAGGACAAGCCTTGCAAGAATGCTCAAATCAGGCAAGATAAAGGAAGAGGATATCACTTCCATAATGGGAAGGATCAATTTCACAGGCTCCATGGAAGATGCCCTGAAGGATTCGGATATAGCCATAGAGGCTGTGCCTGAAATACTTGACCTGAAGAAGGATGTATTCTCAAGGATCGAGAAGGCAGCATCACCATCATGCATACTTGCAACCAACACATCAAACATCAGGATAACCGAGATAGCGGAATCACTCAAGAATCCGGAAAGGCTTGTAGGAATGCACTTCTTCAACCCGCCAGTTCTCATGAAGCTCATAGAGGTA
>JAKAPZ010000052.1 GCA_021822985.1 Thermoplasmata archaeon
GGCAAAGAGGATGCCTGTCAGTGGAAAAGATTTGAGATTCGAACTACTGGATCATACTGCTGATCTATCCGTAAAAATATTTGGAAGGTCTCATAAGGAGATTTTTTCCAACGCAGTTTACGCCTTCAATAAGATAACAGTGGATGAATTCTCTGGAATTTCTGGAGAGACTGAATTAAGCATAACCTCCGGCACGATTGAAAACCTATTTGTTGATTTCCTTTCTCGACTCATATTTGAACTGGACGCTAACAGCATAATTTATGTCGGGATAAAGGAATTCTCCTTGAATAACAATTCAATGAAGACTATAATGAGTTTCTCGAAAATTGGAGATTCGCATGAATACTCGAACGTGATAAAGGGCATAACTTACCATGACCTCGTATATGATGTAATAGATGGATTCGCCATCGTGGTGTTTGATATCTGATACTTTTGGAAATGAAAATGTTACCTTGAGCCTGTGAATTATATATAATCATGAATGTATCTGAATTGTGTATGGAGACAACTCTCATCATTGAAGCACCCTGAAAAACATCTGCTATAAAACCACCAATATACTCTATTTTAACAGAATCTTGACTGAATTCTTGCCATATATGATATTTATGAACATGGGAGTTAACATGTTTTAAATAGATAGTTAGGCTAACCTAATCTCAGTAACTACAAATTCGGTATTACTTGGATATAACGTGATATAAAATGGTATCAAACATAGCAGTGAAAAAGAGATTTTTCATGAAAGATACCATTATGATGTTTGGTCCAGCATGGCTCGCAATGATGGCCGATATGGACGTATCATCCTATATTGGTGCCGCTCAGACGGGTGCAACCCTTGGATATGGGCTTATATGGGTCATGCTTATACTGATAATCCCCCTATATACCGTCCAGGAACTTGCAGGCAGGATCAGCATAGCAACGAAGAACGGACTCGGAACTGTTGTGCGGAGGAATTATGGAACTAAAATTGCTTCAGTTGTTGCTTTTCCAATGGCATTGACTGATATAATCACATACGGAATAGAATATCTTGGAATAGGAGTAGGACTGGAAATAATTGGAATTTCTCTTTTTTATTCCATTCCCGTGGTGTATGTTATACACATAGCCATAATCACCAGAAGAAAATATTCCCAGGCAGAAAAACCATTGATTTTGATCTCCCTGATTCTCGTGATTTCGCTTCTCATCTCCCTGTTTTATCGCGGAATAATACCCTTCTCATCCCCTCTCGAAAACCCGATTCTTCTGGTACCAACTTACAGTTTCTTTTTCCTGCTTGCTGCAAATGTTGGCGCCGTGATCATGCCTTTCATGATATTTTTCCAGGCGTCCGCTACAGGCATGAAGCTTAGAGAACTTGAAAATGGTGGTTTCACGGTAGGTAGACGTCGGTCTGTTCGGATAATGAGGAAAGAGACCCTTATTGGTGCCATATCAACAGAAACTCTGATGATAATTGCAGAAATGGCATTTACGGGTATCCCAAGAGCCGCTAATTCTTCATTCTTCGCAAGCCCGGTGGAACTTGGACAAGTTCTTGCTCCCATAGCGGGTACATTTTCTCCATATGTATTTGGCATCGGAATAATAGCCGCAGGATTTGTTGCTCTCATAACAATATCCATGGGTAGCGCCTGGGGGGTGGCTGAAGCCCTCGGTATATCAGAAAAATCATACTGGATTTTATATGTTCTGGAAAGTTTGCCTGCAGTTGTTGCGGTACTTGTAATAGATCCTTCAAACATGATCGGTATAGTCCTGTATCTGCTCATATTTTTCGTGTTTGCACTCATAGCACCAATGATAATGCTCTGGTTGATTGGCCGCAACCGGAAAATCATGGGTAATCTTGTATTGTCCCCGGCAAATCAGGCGGTATATCTGCTCATGTTCATTCTCATCGTTTCCACTGCAGTATCGGCGGTTGTCATGTGATGCCATTATCAAGAGATTCCAGGTCAGCAGCAGTTAGGCTGTTTCCGTTCGATTATGGTTCCAAATTTGCATATGGCATCAATCAGGTACAAAAAAATTTAAGATGATTTGATATCAACATGAATGTCTTCTTTAATGGCATCAAAACTCTTCTTCACCCGTGGTGTAGGAAGAGGTGAAAGCATGCTCCAGTCCTTCGAGGAAGCTTTGAGGGATGGGGGGATAGCACCGTTCAACCTTGTAAGCATCAGCTCAATATTTCCGCCATATGCAGAAGTTGTGTCCAGGGAAGAAGGCTTGAAACTGCTCTCTCCCGGACAGATACTTTTTACTGTACTTGCAAGAAATTCCTCAGACGAACTGAACAGGATGATATCTTCGGCAATAGGATACGCCCTTCCAACAGACAGGAGCAAATGGGGGTACCTCAGCGAACATCACAGCTTTGGTGAAACGGAGAAAACAGCTGGTTATTATGCGGAAAAACTTGCGGCAGAAATGCTGGCCAGCACAATGGGCCAGACAAAGGATCTGGCATGGGACAGGGATCGGGAGGAGTACGTCTTAAAGGATAAAATACTCACCACAAAAAACATATGTTCCAGTGCAGTGGTCATGAAGTCAGGGGAATGGACAACCACCATAGCGGCTGCAGTATTGATAGTGTAAAGGGGACTCATGACAGAAAACATTGAAAAAAAGTGGCAGGAAAGGTGGGATCGGTCAGATGTATTCGTTCCGGAACAGGACGATTCCAGACCTAAGTTCCTCATAACAGTGCCATGGCCATACACAAACGGTTCACTCCATGTTGGTCATGGGAGAACTTATACACTTGCAGACATAATCGCAAGATTCAAGAGAACCCAGGGGTACAACGTCCTATTCCCCATGGCATTTCACCAGAGTGGGACACCAATACTTGCATTTTCAGAGAGACTCGCAAGAGGAGACCCGACAACAATAAAGCAGTACCAGGACTATCTGAAAGAATATGAAAAACCGGAAGATATCCCTGAAAAAATAAGGGAATTCAGGGATCCAAAGGCAATAGCCTCATATTTTTCGCAGAAGATCATAGAGGATTTCAGATCCCTCGGATATGGAATTGACTGGACACGGGTTTTCACATCAGCAGATCCGGAATACCAGGATTTTGTGAAATGGCAGTTCCTGAAACTGAACGACCTGGGTCTCATAAGACAGGGGTCCTATCCGGTTCTTTACAGCATGGACGATGACAATGCTGTTGGAGAAGATGATATTAAAGATGGGGATATCGACAAGGTAACAGTTGAGGAATTCACTGCAATATTTTTCAGGGGCAAAGATTTCTCACTGGTAGCGGCATCACTGAGGCCTGAGACAATATTCGGCATAACAAACCTGTGGATTTCAGCCAGTGGGAAATATGTCCTGTGCAGTTTGAAGGGAGAGGATATTGCAATAACTGAGGAGGCATACAAAAAACTGATATATCAGGTAGAGGACCTGCAACTGAAGCGTAATCTGTCCCATGATGAAATCCTGTCGCTGAAATTCAGATCCCCGTTGAGCAACCTGGATCTTGACGTTATTGAAGCTGACTTTGTGGATCCGGACAATGGAACAGGTGTGGTTTACTCGGTTCCAGGACACTCAGTCTGGGACTTTATTGCAAGGCATGACATGGGAATGGATCTGAATACAGTCGCTGTCATAGAAACAGACTCCGGGAAAACTGATATCAAGTCCATAATTTCTTCATATGGCATCCATGACCAGAAAGACAGTGATAAAATAAAAGAGGCAACTCAGGTCCTGTACAGAGAGGAATTCTACAGGGGCAGAATGTCTGAAAACAACGGCATATATTCAGGGAAAACTGTCAGGGAGGCAAGAGACCTTATAAAAAGCGATCTCATTGCAGCAGACGAAGCATTCATCCTGTATGAGACTTCAAGAAAAGCCGAAACAAGATCAGGTTCAAAGGTTACCGTTGCAGTTCTTCGTGACCAGTGGTTCATTGATTATGGCGTTGAGTGGTGGAAGGAGAAATCACGAAAAGTTACGGATAACATGACATTTTATCCGGAATTTTACAGGAGAAACATGCTGGACGCAATAGACTGGCTGAGAGAGAGACCATGTGCAAGAAGGCGCGGTCTGGGAACAAAACTTCCAATGGATAACAGGTGGGTCATTGAATCACTTTCCGATTCCACAATATACCCTGAAGTATATACCAATATAAACCAGCTGAAGAAGATAAAAGCGAGACTGGAGACTGTGGATACACAGGTAATGGATTACATTTACGGGTATTCTACCCAGATTCCAGATGGGATTCCGGATGATATCAAGGATACCATAAAGGACGCAAGAAAGGCAAGGGATTACTGGTATGGTGTTGATCTCAGATTAACAGCTTATCCGCACATGAGCAACCATCTGGCCTTTTATGTCATGAACCATGCAGCACTTTTCACAGGAAAGGACCTACCAGGAGGCCTTGTGGTTTCAAGTCTTGTGGTTTCCAACGGTTCGAAAATATCAAAGAGCAAGGGAAATGTGATCTCTCTTCTCAGCATTTCAAGGAAATACTCGGCCGACATATACCGGCTTTATGTTGCGGTTTCAGCAGACATTGGATCGACCATGGACTGGAATGAAAATGATCTCTCTTCAGTGATAAAAAAATACGAGAACTTCGTGGAAGCAATGGAAAATTTCCATCCCGTTAATCCCACAGGAAGCAGATCGGAAAAATGGTTTGAAGCCCGGTTCAGAAAGAACATCAATTCATTCATTTCCAGCATGGAAGCATACAATCTGCGCAATGCTGCGATCACAATTTTCTATGATGTGATGAATGACTTGAAATATGCTGAGACCAGGGGAGGAAACAGGGATTCTCTCATAGGCATTATTTTGCGGGAATGGCTTGTTTCAATGTCAGTTTTTATTCCACACACATGTGAGGAGTACTGGCACAGATATGTCGAGGACAGTTTCGTAAGCATGGCCAGACTTCAGAAATCCGGCATCGAGGGCTGGGAGGATTCCATAATCGCCCAGGAGGAATACCTCCAGGAAATAATAAGGGATATAAGGGAGATTTCCAGGGCAACGGGAATAACTCCCAGAAATGTGACCATCAGTGTTGCAGGGAAGAGACTGGTCGGCATGGTGAGAAAGATAAACAGGGAAGGTACCAGGGATCTTGACACATGGGAAAAGCAGTTTGTTCCGGAGTTCATGAAGAACAGGAAGCGCATATCCGAAAGGGTTGACGATGAATTTGCATTCCTTGATGAAAACAGGAAATACATATCGGAGGCACTGGGATGCAGCGTAAATATACTGGTAGATGAACCCGGGAAATCCAAGAAAACAGCATGGCCGGGAAGGCCATCAATTATCCTGGACTGACCATAAAGAAATAATTTATAAATCCCACCAATAAAGGTTCATGCAATCGAAGTGGGAGAATAGAAGTTTTTCGGATGATCTTGATCAGCGGGTTTATTCATCACATCTACTTGGTTCCGTTCCGGATCTGGTGCTTCATGGCGGTGGAAACACCTCTCTTAAAAGGGAGGAAGTCACTCACACAGGTAAACGTACGGTCGTATTGAGGGTTAAGGGGAGCGGTTCCGATCTGTCAACGATTACAGGGAAGGGTTTTACCGGCTTGAGGATGGAAGATCTTCTCGCTGCCAGAGATATCAGAGAAATGACGGATCAGGAAATGGTGGATTACATGAAAAAAAGTATGGTTGATCCATCCGAACCCTCCCCCTCTGTTGAAACATTTCTCCATGCATTTCTTCCATTCAGGTTTGTTGATCATTCACATGCAGACAGTATTCTTGCAATAACCAACAGGGACGTTTCAGGAAAAGATATAGAGGCAATATTTGGAAATGTCATAGTCATACCCTATTTCCCCCCCGGTTTCAAACTTGCAAGAAGCGTCCTGGATCGAATAGACTCAATAGGCCCGGAAATAGAGGGCATAATTCTTGAAAAGCATGGCCTTTTCACATTTGGCGACAGTGCAAGAGAAAGTTACGAAAGGCACATCAGGATAGTTACTGCCGCTGAGGAGTATATAAAGAAAAATATTAAAGGTAGTATATTTACAGAGAAGTTTACAGAATCACCCGTGGATGAGGTCCTGAATATTATGCCTTCAGTGAGGGGGCTTCTGTCCAGGAGGGTAAAGAAGATCATAAATTTCGATACATCTCCAGAGGCTCTTGAGATTGCCAGGTCAGAAGAGGCTGCAAACTTCACATCAAGAGGTCCAGCAACACCAGACATGATCATCAGGACAAAATATGATTATCTTTACTGTTCGGACCTGAAAAGGATTGGGAACCAGATAGAGGTTTATGTGAAGAAATACACAGAAGAATATGAGGAATATGTGTCTGGATTTCCCATGCATGATCCATATCCGCCGGTGATTGTTGTGCGTGGTGTGGGAATTATCACTTCCGGGGTATCGAAAAAAGATGCCATAATAGTCAGGGATCAGTTCATGCATTCAATGAAGGTTAACTCAATTGCTGAGAAACTCTCCGGGCAGCATTTCATTAACAGGAAGCTGGCATACAGCATGGAATACTGGCCACTTGAAGAGGCAAAGTTGAAGAAGACCAGGTCGGTTCCACTGCAGGGTAGCATCTCAGTTGTCACCGGTGCAGCAAACGGTATTGGGTATGTGGCTGCAAAAAAACTTGCGGAAAATGGATCTGCTGTTGTGGTCTGTGACATAGATCCGGATATATCAAAAAGGGCTGAAGAAATAGAAAAGGAGACAAAGTCACCGGTGTTGCCATACATTCTGGACATATCCAGTGAACAGGCCATAAGGGAGATGTTTCGGAAAATAAGGGCAGAATTTGGTGGTGTGGACATTGTGTTCAACAATGCAGGTATACTGAAATCAGCACCAGTAGAAGACCTTGACATAAAGGATCTTGACAGGCATTATACAATCATTGGAAGAGGTTCATTCATAATTTCACAGGAGGCCTTCAGGATCATGAAGGAACAGGGCATTGGGGGAAACATTGTTTTCAATATAACAAAAAATTTAACAAATCCAGGTCCGGAGATGACTTCATACGGATCCGCCAAGGCATTTGCGGCATATGTCTGTCACTACATTGCAAAGGAAGGTGGTAAATACGGGATCAGGGCAAACATCATCAATCCTGATAAGGTATTCAGGGGATCAAGAATATGGGAAAACGGTGTTCTCGAAGCCCGTGCAAAGGCAAAGGGACAGACTGTAGAGGAATACAAGACGCAGAATTTACTGAGAAGGGAGGTCCTGCCGGAGCATGTGGCAAACGTTCTGCTGGCACTTGTGAATGAGGAAATCTTCGGCGTTACGACTGATGCAATGATACCGGTTGATGGTGGAATAAAATAAAACCCGGAAAATCAACTCAAAAAATGTTTCGCCACCCTGGTTATCCTGAAGTCAATGCCAAAATTCCTGAGATCCTTTCTGGCCAGCATGGCGCTTTTCAGGTCACGGATGTGAAAAGTTTCTCCCTTCTGGACCTTAATGAGTAAATTGTAAAGATCATTGTAATGCCTGAATCCCTTCATTATTTCACGGGAATAATCTTTCACAATCTCTTCCCTGTCCTCACCTTTTTTCATGCACTGAAAGAGTATTTCAGCGGATCTCAGTGACGGGATTATTCCTTCACCTGTTATGGGAGAAACGGTTCCAATGGCCTCCCCAATTCCCACAATATTTTCAGTGTAAACCTGGTCAAGAAGTGGCTTCAGACGAATCTT
>JAKAPZ010000053.1 GCA_021822985.1 Thermoplasmata archaeon
TAAGGAAATAAATGAAGGATTATCCTCTTTCATGGATGAACAGAATGTAAAAAATTTGACAGAACTCAGGGGGGTTGCCATAAGATGATGGATCATGTTAAGGTCACAAGAAAGGTCAGGAACACACCCACGGTATTCTCTCTCTATTTCAACTGGGAAAGGGAGGTCAGGCCGGGACAGTTCGTGATGGTATGGGTTCCCGGGCATTCAGAAGTGCCAATGTCCCTTTCTCAGACTGGAAAAGAGAAATGTGTTACGATCAAGATGTACGGCGATACCACGAAAGCGATGGATTCACTTGAACCGGGGGATATAATATACGTCAGGGGCCCCTACGGAAAACCATTTACAAGTGTTAAGGGAAGGACACTTCTGATCGGTGGCGGTTCCGGGATGGCATCTCTGAGGCCCCTGATCAATGAAGATTCTACAGGCATATTAGCTGCAAGGAACAGAGAAGAACTTCTTTTCGAAGATGAATTTCAGGAGGGCAAAGCAATATGTGTAACTGAGGATGGAAGCGCAGGAATAAAGGGGATCATAACTGCAGGCATCGATTCAGTGGATCTTTCAGATTTTTCCATGATATATGTATGTGGCCCTGAGAGAATGCTTTATGCAGTCTACAAAAACATGGAAGGAAAGACTGAAAATGCGGAATTCTCACTTGAGAGAAGCATGAAATGCGGTATAGGGCTCTGCGATTCCTGTTCAGTGGATGGGTATGAGATATGCAGGGATGGGCCCACATTCAGCATGAAGCAGGTTTCAAAGATGGAAGAATTCGGGAAAACAAGGCTTGACAGATCAGGCAAGAGGATATTTTTCTAGATTCATATGTTATTGACAGAAAAGTTTCACAGTATACAGGGGGAGGGAAGGCTTACGGGTGTTCCGATGTTTTTCGTCAGGACAAGCACATGCAACCTGAGATGCAGATGGTGCGACACCACTTATTCGTTCGCAGGAGGGCATGAGGAGGATATTTCAGCCCTTGCAAAGGAATGCGTCGATACATGGGAGGAATGGATATGCCTTACAGGAGGGGAACCACTTCTGCAGAGGGATTCTCCAAAACTTGTGGCAGATATCTGCAGCACAGGAAAGAAAGTGCTCATTGAAACCGGGGGTTCTCTCGACATAAGCCCTTACACCGTGATAGATGGCACAGTTATAGATATGGACATCAAGACACCATCATCGGGAGAGGAGAAAACCACCAGAATTGAGAACCTGAAGCATCTCAGGAAAATTGATTATGTTAAGATGGTTATTTCTGACATGAAAGATTTTGAATATTCATGCAGATTCATAGAAGAACATGTGAGGGGAAATGAGGTCGTATTCCAGCCTGCATGGGGAACAGATCCTGCATGGGTTGTGGAAGAAGTGTTGAAGAGAAAGCTTCCCGTAAGGGTAATGCTCCAGTCACACAAGTACATCTGGGGGGAAAAGAGAGGAGTATGACAGAAACTGCCGTATTTTCGGGAAAATTTTACAGGAACGGAAATTTTGAGGATCTCACCATTGAGGTGGAAGATGGCATCATCACGAACATCTCCAGGTTCAGGAAAGGGATTCCTTCAAAACAATTGGAAAATGCCATACTGCCCGGATTCACGGATATTCATGTGCACTTCAGGGATCCGGGGGAAACGGAGAAAGAGGATTTCATCACCGGAAGCATGTCGTCTGTCTTCGGAGGAACCACAACAGTCTTTGATATGCCAAATAACGCATCTCCCATAACTGATTATAACAGGTATGATTCAAAGAAGGCATCCCTTAAGGGGAGATCTTATGCGGATTATGGACTTTATTCAATGTACACCGGGAAAAACGGAAACATTATTTCCGGAGAATCAGCAGCACTGAAGATATACATGGGCGGGAGCACTAACTCCACAGGGGCCCAGATAGATTATGAAAAAGATTCATTTCTGGAAGAATTTAAAAAGATGATCGTTTTTCATGGTGAGATGCAGGATTGCCTGAATAAAGGCGTCCTGCCTGAAATACACACTCTGCAGGATCACAGCATTTCAAGGGGAATAGAATGCGAAAGGGAATCTGCTGATATTATAGGAAAAATGAAGTCATCGAACATGGTGATGGCTCATGTCAGTGACTGGAACAATATTCCCGCCGGAAAAAAAGGATTCGCCGCTGAAATGACTCCACACCATATGCTTCTCCATACTGAAATGAATCTTGGCGCATGGGGAAAGGTGAATCCCCCAATAAGGGAACGAAACATAATGGAGTTGAACAGGCAGGCATTCCTGGACGGAAAGGTGGACATTCTCTCCTCTGATCATGCACCACACACAGAAAACGACAAGGAGAGCATCGAGTACGGGAAATCCGGAATAATCGGTGTTGAAACGAGGATCCCGCTCTTCCTTGCACTTGTTTACAAGAAAATATTGCCTCTTGAAACGCTTGTAAGGACAGGTGCAGTTAATCCTGCTGAAAAAACTGGCATAAGAAAAGGGAGGATAGAGAAAGGCTATGCAGCAGATTTCTGTGCAGTGAAATTCTCCGACATGAAAAGAATTAATCAGGAAAGGCTTCATTCCAAAAACCCGTTTTCACCATTTCATGGATTCGATGCAGTCTTTCCTCAGGATGTTTTCGTGGGTGGTGTACAGGTTATCTCCCATGGCGAACTCGTGGAGGCAAGAACGGGAAAATATCTTTCTTTCAGATAAGTGAAAAATGCCTGAATATATCAATCAGGCCTTCACCGTAGGGCTTATCTGAAACATAAGAAGCAGACACCTTAAGCTCATCAATCGCATTGTTCGGCACACCACTGTATTCTGCAATTTTTATCATGCTTATGTCATTTTCACCATCGCCGCATGCAATTACCTCTTCAGGACTGCATCCGTATATTTCCATGAGCTTTCTGGTTGCAAAACCCTTGCCCTGACCATTATTCAGTATGTGTTTTGCATATCCGCTATCCTCTATTTTCACATTGAATTGCTTCTCATAGGGTGAAAAGTCATGAACCCCATCAAGAATGAAAGATAACGAAGTCTCCCTCCATCTGTTGGTTATGAACTCCACTGCACCATGGTCTTCCTTCAACTTTTCTAAGGCATTTTTAGGTGCAACCGAATCGAAATATTTTGTGATGGATTTCGCATGATACAGCAATCCGCCATTTTCAGCCATTAGAGAATCACCGATCCCCGTTATGTTCATTATTCCTATCATCACAGGAAGAACATTTCCGCTTATGAGGCAGATATTAAGATCACGGTTCCTTTTTTTAACTTCCCTTAAGGCCGTAAGGGTTTTCTCATTCATGGACTGATCCTTTTCGGTCATTGTTCCGTCTATGTCCAGCATCAGAAGTTTCAGCATTCCCATATGCATATTAAAAAGGAACTTATACCTTCTTATTGAAGAATAAGAAAGCAAAGGAAAACATTGCACAGAATCGTATTCAGGAACTCTATGCCATTTCAACATCCGGTGAGGATATGAATTACAGGCGCGATGCCATAATCCTCATGGAGAACATTGCAAAGAGGATGGACATCTCATTAAAGAAAAATATTAAGAGAAATTATTGCAAAAACTGCAAGAGGCCCTATGGAGACCGCAGCAGGATAAGGCTTAAGAAAAATTGCGTGATCGTTACCTGTCTTGAATGCGGGGATATAAGAAGGTTCAGATTTCGTCCTTAACTGTTTCTATCCTGAATATTACCTTGAATCCTTCAAGTGTTGCATGTATCTTGTCTGCAAACCAGAGGGAGTCTTCTTCTGTAGCATTGTTTCCCCATTCGTAAACCATGTCGTGCTCTCCCATTATGGGTTTAAATCCCAGTGATCTCAGTCTCATTATTATTTCACTTGGTTTTGCCCCTTCACTTGAGAAAGTAACGCTGAGATATGTCTTCATTTTATCTATCGGTGATTTTATGACCATATTTATGCTTTTTTCATATTTTCTGTTTTATATTTATTTATTTTTCCTTCTCGCATAAACATAAGTGAAAACAATAAGAATCAAAACGGTAATAATAATGGAAACCGCGACGAGATATCCCACCTGGCTGCTGGCTGGGGAAACAGTGAATTTCACTATCTGGCTGTTGATTGTGAGATTAATATTTCCTGAGGTCAGATTTGAAGAATAAAGTGGAGGAACAGAAATTGTATAATTGTAATCTCCTGCTGTAAGGCCCGTTATGGTAAGATTTCCCCCAACCGAGAAATAATTTTTTCCATCAAGATGCACGGTAAAATTATCGTAATATGGCAATCCGCATCCAATAAAAGTTGCTGTTCTGGTGGATGTTGAGTTAGCCGGATATGGATTGTGTAATACTGAATTGCTATTCGCTGGAAAAACTGCAGTAAAGATCAGTAGTGCAAGGGCAAAAGAAATCATCATTGCAATTTTTTTCATTATATCTTTACCAAATTAAATAAACATTTAAAGAGTTGATGCTTTCGTTTGATCATATGGAATGTAAAATTTTTTTAAAATAATACAATATTAAATTATTATTAGTTTTTAGTTACTTAAAAATATTAATAGCATTACGGAATATTTAAATATGATGTAATCATATACTTTATATATGTTTAGACCTTTGAAGGTGTCTCATGCACTAAAGAAGGAAGTCATAATTAGAGATGCAGAAGAGGGTATGATGAACAAGGCTGTTTTTGATTCCAAAGGGAATAAAATAGGGAAAATAATCAGAATACTGGGGCCCGTGAGGGAACCATATGGTCTGGTAGCACTTTCAGGCGATTTCAACAGCGAAGCAGGACTGTATGTAAAAATATAGGGGTGAAAATATGGAAGATGCAAAAAATAAGAGAAGCATAGAGCAGATAGACAGGTGTCCCGAATGTGGATCCACGGATCTGTCAAGAGATTATGAGAGGGGTGAACTTGTCTGCAATAAATGTGGAATAGTTATAGACGACAGTTATATTGATCAGGGACCAGAATGGAGGGCATTTGACTCTGAGCAGAATGAGTCAAGGGCAAGAGCAGGTTCTCCAATGACGTTCACAATACATGACAAGGGTCTTTCAACTGATATTTCATGGAAAAACAAGGACTCATATGGAAAATCAATTCCAACCAGGAACAGGGCCCAGCTTTACAGGCTCAGGAAATGGCAGAAGAGGATAAAGGTTTCAAACGCTGCAGAAAGGAACCTTTCACAGGCTCTTCAGGAAATGGAAAGAATGGCTTCCAACCTCAGTATTCCCAATGATGTCAGGGAAACTGCTGCTGTAATATACAGAAAGGCAGTGAAACAGAACATGATAAGGGGAAGAAGCATTGAGGGTGTCGTAGCAGGATCACTTTATGCGGCATGCAGGATAACAAATGTTCCAAGGACGCTTGACGAGATTGCTTCTATTACCAGAGTGAAAAAGAAGGAAATAGGCAGGACATTCAGGATAATGAGCAGATATCTCCAGCTTAACATACTCCCATCAAAGCCTGAAGACTATCTGAACAGGTTCTGCAGCAAACTGAAACTTTCCATGGAAACCAGGAAACAGGCTGCAGATATAATCAAACTTGCACAGGACAATGATCTCACATCAGGAAAGGGGCCCACCGGTGTAGCAGCCGCTGCAATTTACATTGCATCCATCATGACAGATGAGAGAAGAACACAGAGATCTGTTGCTGAGGTTGCAGGTGTAACAGAAGTGACCATAAGAAACAGGTATAAAGAGCTCACAGAGAAACTCAAACTTGACGTTCAGGAGTAATCCTGTTCTGCCAATTTTTTTACAAGCTCATAACATTTTAAAATTTCATCTGTAAGTCCGTAAATTGAACTTATTTTATCAAGCGTGCATTTAAAATGGAGTCCGTCATCGTCCAAAAACATTGAGGCTTTATCTTCATTTTCCGGAGATGAACTTTTCATCACATTTTCAAGAAGTGTTCTCTCTCCACCAATTACCAGTTCGATCTTCACTAAATAATAATAACCTGACACTATATGGATTTTGTCTG
The DNA here is from genome assembly GCA_021822985.1 of Thermoplasmata archaeon. Lineage (GTDB taxonomy): Archaea > Thermoplasmatota > Thermoplasmata > Thermoplasmatales > Thermoplasmataceae > Cuniculiplasma. Next base: position 6,016 of record JAKAPZ010000053.1, read on the forward strand.
AAACCGCAAGACATAAATCTTAACCTTTTAATTATCCATCGCATACAGGATAAAAGCGGAGGTTGCCGAGTCAGGTCAAAGGCGGCAGACTCAAGATCTGCCTCTGTAGGGATTCGCCGGTTCGAATCCGGCCCTCCGCATTTTAATTATTAATCAAACATGCTACTAACCCTGAGACAAGATACACTATGACCTTTCAGCCGAAGCACAGGAGATGTTGGAAAATGATCATATCCGAATATGCCGGAAAAACAATCGTGTCATATCCCGCTGAGTGCTGATGTCGTTTTGCGGGATTTAGGTCATTATTGTGAGATAAACGGTTTCTTCTTCCGGGGGAATACTTGAATGACGCCAAATCGGGAGAACTGAAGAGACAGTTCAGAGATTTTGTTATAAAGCTGGGGGCCACCGGAGGAAAAAATACATGAATTGGAGGAAGCACCAAAGAAAAAGAAGAGCAGTATAATGCCCTAAAAAATGAGGTGAGTAAATGAATCATAGAGTTAAAAGTTGGATTTGCAAGATCCTACTATGCCGGTTAGAGCATACGGGTTAGTGGTATTGTCCGAAATACAAACAATGGTTAGCCCTATCGGCAGGGAAGCATTATGCCGGAAATTCAAAGAAAGGCGTGCATAAAACATATCCTGCCACCTGTCCAGAATGATGGCCCGACTGGCCCGGGCTTAACTACCCTGACCCCACTCCGAACCACCCGTGTCGACCCATTGTAGCTCATTCGGATACACTTCGTTCACCCTGCCCGGTCTGAGAGAAGGATTCGCAGGAAAATCCTTAATTTTTCAAACGGTAATAATACATGCTTTCCTTTACGAGAAAATTCTAAGAAAGAAGTTTCATCAAGTAAGAGGTAGGGAAAAATAGCAGAATATATATATGAATCCTGTATAGAATGTTAATGCGTAAAATTACGTTGATTTTGGTTATTGTCCTGATGGCTATAGGCTTGATACCCATTGGCTTTGGTGGAATTGCTCATGATCACAACTTCTATAACTCTCATGAAATTGCAAGCGAATTTACTTCAAATAATGCGACAAATCATGTAAACAGTCCAATCACCCAGAATAGCAAAAATGCAGGATATGTGAAATACACTCTGGATCTTTTAAATTACACACTCATAAATGGTAATTATCCCAACATTATAATCGCAAAGTCTCCAACGGCAATCGCATTTGACCCGTCCAACGGGTATTTGTTCATTGCTGATTATAACTCAAACAGCATATCGGTCATAAATGACACGACCAACAGTGTAGTGAAAGACATAACTGTTGGCTCAACTCCGTCTGCAATAGCATTCGATTCGTCCAATGGCTATCTGTACGTTGCCAATTCAGGCTCCAGTAATGTATCAGTCATAAACGGTGCAACCAACAAGATCGTGACGGCCATAACTGTCGGATCTGGACCACATGGAGTCGCGTTTGACTCCTCAAACGGGTACATATATGTTGCCAATTCAGGCTCAAGTAATTTGTCCGTAATAAACGGTGCAACCAACAAGATCGTGACGGCCATAACTGTCGGCGTTAACCCAAGCGCTGTAGGATTCGACTCCTCAAACGGGTACATATATGTTGCCAATTCAGGCTCCAGTAATGTATCAGTCATAAACGGTGCAACCAACAAGATCGTGACGGCCATAACTGTCGGATCTGGACCACATGGAGTCGCGTTTGA
>JAKAPZ010000054.1 GCA_021822985.1 Thermoplasmata archaeon
AGACGTCACAAGCGCAAATGGGCAGAACATAGTCGTGAGCATTGACAACCTGGATATCGGATCCCTTGTTTATGGGCATTACATGCAGAACATCAACACACTTGCTGCAAAGATAAACCCATCAGGAACAATTCAGTCCATTACCAACCTCACAAACTATGAGACAACAGTCTTCCACGGAATATTCTTCCTTACAGAGAGGGCAAACATACCGCTCGTGTGGATAAACTATTCTGCAATGACAAAGGCAGGCATCACATCAGCACCCACAACAAATGCCCAGCTTCTGGCTGACGCACAGACACTTTACAAATACTATGGAACAGGAATGATAAACTTCCAGGGCCATGGAGGAGCAAGCACAGCAACAGAACTGTACCAGTGGTTCGTTCAGGCAGGAGGCAACCCGATGGTGTTCAACTCATCTGCAGACATACATGCAATGGAGTTCGTATACAACCTGAGCAAGTACTTCAGCCCTGAATACAAGACATCCTACTGGGCAACATACAAGGGACTTGCATCCAACAAGTACACAATGATGGATTACCAGTGGCCAGGATCAGTCAACCTGACAGCACTTGGAATGAAGGCATACAACAGTTCAGACACAGCAACAAACGCTTCACTCCAGGCAATGACATCAGGAGTTTTCCTGAGGACACCTGTTCCATGGATCAGCGAGTGGCAGACACTTATGGATAACGCATGGACAAGCATCATTGTCAACGGAGGAAACTACACAAGCATTCCCTCTGTACTGAGCGGTGAGAACTCAGCCATGTACAACTACCTGCTGACATCATACAACTACACTGTTGCACAGCAATACGAAACAGGTTACTATCAGCCCATAGTGGGATGATAGATACCAAAATTTTTTTTACCACAAAAATTTTATTTTTTTTAGCATGCAATATCATGGATAAAGACAGCGCACTTGTTAAGCTCAAAAGCCCGGAGGGATTTCTTTATGCGGGATTACCCAAATTCAGGGCACTTTTTGGGAGGGATTCAATCATATCTGCCATGGCTCTTCTGGATGTGGACAGTTCCATAGCACTGAAAACGCTTGATTCGCTTGCCTCAAGCCAGGGGATGAAATTCAATCCGGAAACAGCTGAGGAGCCGGGGAAGATAATACATGAGGTGCAGGCAGATCCGGAATTCATAAGGAACAGGATCAACGTTGTTCCATGGATAAGAACGGGAAAAAATTATTTTTCAGTGGACAGCACCCCATTATTTGTGATGCTTTACAAAGAACTTATTTCAGGAAATGAAAAGAAGATTGACCAAAGGATAAGCGAATCTGCATCCATGGCCATAAGATGGATCATCGAATATGGAATCAGGGAAAAATATCTTTCCTATATGAAGAACCACATAATGTCACAGTCCTGGAGGGACGGATCGGGATTCATCCTTGATTCCATGAAAGAACCTGTCTCTACCATAGGAGTCCAGTCCTATGGATACATTGCGCTCACAGAGGGAATCAGGGCACTTGAAAAAAGTTCATACGAAGTCGATCCTGAAATGAAATCCCAGGCAATGCTCAAAGCAGACATTATCAGGGAATCGCTTGACAGTGATTTCTTCATTGAAGAAACGGGATATTATGCCCTTGCAATAGATGGAGACGGAGTTGCCCAGAATGCTGAGACAACAGATCCGGGCCACCTTCTTCTCTCGGGAATGCTTTCCCGGAAACAGGAAAGGCTCATCGTAGACAGGCTCATGGAACCTGATATTCTCACAGACTATGGAATGAGATGCATATCATCAGGATCACCGTTCTTTGACCAGAAGGCGTATCAGCGGGGATCAGTCTGGCCACATGACAACCTGATGATCATTATGGGAATGGATGCAAGAGGCTACAGAAAGGAGAGCAAAGAGATCAGGGGGAGAATAACATCGGCACTTGAAGCTATTGGGGGATTCCCTGAATACTTTGGTGTTTCAGGGGAAGGAATTCTCATGAAGAAACAGGAGATGAGGATTGTTGCCTGTGACCCGCAGGCATGGACAGTGGGAGCATATCATTACTGTCTTGCGTGAGAGGGGGAAAAATCAAGTTGTTTCAATCATATCTACATTCTTTCTTACCTGTTTTATGATTTCCACGTCATTGAAGTACGTCCTCTGCTCGAGTATGAGGCCATCCTTGTCCAGTATAATCACGAAAACTCCTGAAAATTTTATTGGTGTGTTTTTTCCCTCTACCCCATATCTTTTTCCCACCAGATTTCCAACAGCATTCCATTCTGCAAAGAATACTGGCTCATTCCAGGCAGTGTTAACAAAATCAAATACCATATTTGGCAATGCTTTCCACAGGCTCATGAGATATGTTCTAAAGTCAGTTTTTCCCCTTATTATCAGGTATTCGCTTCCGGTATGTTCATATACTATGTAATCAGACACAAGTTTCAGAAAATGGTCAGGATCTCTATTGTTCCAGGCGTTCAATATCCTTTTGAACATAGATTTGTGTGTTAGATCCATATTACAACATAAACATTACATTATTTATGATTTTCTGTTATGAATATAACATATGTGTTTTTTATTGATTGATTATTTTTTACAAAATGTGCAAAATTAGGCTATTATTCATGGTAATTTATTCATTTATCAAGGAGTAATTCAATAAGGGTATGTCTTGTATTAGCATGGAAATGTCAAATATATGAATTATATTCGTCGAAATCTTCCCAATTCATCAACGCATAAATTTCGCAAAAGTTTATGATAAAAATACTTAAAAATATACAGTAAAGATAAAATACATACTTAGGCTATTCAGCCATGGAATCTTCGGCAGGCGGAAATATAATTGTCCAGAAAGATATGAAATTCAATAAACCAATTGTTATAGGTGGTTTCATGAACCAGACGCCACTTGGTGTCCTTGTAACGAGCTACATTGTGGAAAGGCTCAATATGCATCAGGTTGCAGTTGTAAAATCAAAATATATCCCTCCAGTCACTGTTTTTGTTGGCAGAAGGATGAGGAATCCTTTCAGGATATATTCCAACTCTGACGGAACGCTTCTGGTTGTTCAGTCCGAAGTTCCGGTGAGATCAGACGGGCTTTCATTCATAAGCGAAACACTCCTGAGGTGGATGAAGACAGTGGGAATTAAGGAATTTGCCGTGATTGATGGGGTTCCCAGCAGGGATCTTGGACAGAGGACCGCATTCCTGGTAGGAAGCGCGGAAAGGATAAAAGAGCTCTCGAGCCACAGGATTGAGGTAGCAGAATCTGCAATCATATCCGGAATGGGTGGAGCAATAATCAACGAATGCATAATGGCAGATATCAATGCAATAGCACTGATTTCACCCCATGCGATGGAGATTCCCGATCCGGATTCTGTCCTTGCCATAGTGAAGAGCCTGAACAGCATCTACAAACTCAATATTGATACCGGAATACTTGAGGAGAGCGTCAACAGGCTCCATGAACAGCTTAACAAGATATCTGAAGAATATAAGGCAGCTAAAATGGAGGATACAGATAACTCCATGTATAAATAGGTGAACATTTTAGGGTGAATAATATGATAAAAGTTGCCATAAATGGATACGGGACAATAGGAAGGAGGGTTGCCGATGCAGTCAGGATGCAGAAAGATATGACAGTTGTCGGCATCGTCAAGGCAAATCCGGACTATGTCGCACAAGAAGCCTCAAAGACGTTCAGGGTTTATGCAATCATGAAGGAAAATATTGAAGCATTCAGGAAGGAAAACATAGATGTCCAGGGAGAACTGGAGACACTTCTTGGAGAGGCGGATATCGTTGTCGATGCAACTCCCGAGGGGCAGGGGGAGAAGAATATTGAACTTTACAGGAAACACAAGGTCAAGGCCATTCTGCAGGGTGGCGAGAAGAGCAGCGTGACTGGAATCAGTTTCAATGCTTACAGCAATTTCACAGATTCTTGGGGAAAAGATTATGTGCGTGTTGTTTCATGCAATACAACAGGACTTGCAAGAACCATGTCTGTGATCAAAGAAAAATTCGGAGTCATGAAGGTGGATGCTACACTCGTAAGGAGGGCCACAGATCCCAACGACAGCAGGAAGGGGCCCATAAACAGCATAGAACCCTCACTGAAATTCCCATCCCACCACGGGCCAGACCTGAAGACAGTTGTTCAGATACCTGAAGCCACAACTGTCGCAATTAAGGTGCCCACAACACTTATGCATGTACACAGCGTTAATGTGACCACAGAGAAAACACTGGCACAGAACGACGTATCCGATCTTTTCAGCGGTTACAGAAGAATCATCGGGGTTTCAGGAAAGGCAGGAATCACTTCCACGGCACAGGTGATGGATATGGCAAGGGAAATGGGAAGAAAGCGCGGAGATCTTTTTGAGATAGCGGTTTGGAAAGAATCAATATATGCTTCCGGCAACAACCTGAGATACATTCAGGCGGTACACCAGGAAAGCGATGTTGTTCCGGAGAACGTTGATGCAATAAGATCCATGATGCAGGCGATGGACAAGGAGAAATCATTAAGCGAAACAGACAGAGCAATGCAGATAGGTGGTATTTAGATGGAAAAGAATGAAAAGAACAAAAAAGAAGAAGACAAGAAACAGGAAGACAAGAAACAGGAACTGACCATAGAGGATATACCGGGAGTCGGAGAAGCAACAGCAGAGAAACTCAGGGAAAACAACTATACGGACGTAATGGCAATAGCAGTAGCCTCACCATCAGATCTTGCAGATCTTACGGGTATTGGCGAGGGTGCAGCTGCAAAGATCATAGCTTCTGCAAGAAAGATTGCAGATGTCGGCAATTTCGAGACAGGGGAACAGATATACCAGAGAAGAAAGGATGTACACAGGCTGAAAAGCGGAAGCGACAACCTCGACACACTTCTTGGTGGAGGACTTGAAACTCAGGCAATCACTGAATTCTTTGGCGAATTCGGTTCGGGAAAAACTCAGATAATGCACCAGCTCGCTGTCATTGCAACAATGCCGGAAGAGAGGGGCGGTTTCAACACAGACGTGATCATAATTGATACAGAGAACACATTCAGACCCGAGAGAATAATACAGATGGCCAAGGCAAAAGACCTTGACCCGGATCAGGTTCTTGCAAGGATAAGGGTTGCAAGGGCATACAATTCGCACCACCAGATTCTCCTTGGAGACAAGGCTGGAGAAATAGCAAAGGAGCATCCTGCAAGGCTCCTGATAGTAGATTCACTCACATCACATTTCAGGTCAGAATTCATGGGAAGAGGCTCACTGTCAGAAAGGCAGCAGCTTCTCAACAGGCATATGCACGATCTTCTCAGGTTCGGAACACTTCACAATGCAGTCATAGCGGTAACAAATCAGGTTTCAGCAAGGCCAGATGTGTTTTTCGGTGACCCGATGGCACCTGTTGGGGGAAACATCGTGGGACACACTGCAACATTCAGGATTTATCTGAGAAAAGGAAAAGCAGGAAAAAGAATAGCAAGATTGATCGATTCACCCTACCTTCCTGAGGGGGAAGCCGTGATACAGGTGTCTGAAGATGGAATTTCAGATGGAACTTGATGGTGGAAATATGTGGGACATAATAAACAACGCATTTGGAAAATATCATTCTCAATTGACAGTAGTGAAATACCTTATAAATTACGGGTTTTCAGTCAAAGAGAAATATGATAATGAATTTGGCATATTCTGTGGTTCAGTGGAGGTACGATCAAACTCCCTTGCCATGTCTGTTGGCGTGGATAAGAGGGTGGTCATACAGGTCATGAACAAGATAGTGAACGACAAGACGCTTCTGGGATTTTTCTCTAAACTGACAGCCATTGCAGATCTCAGCAGCGCCAGTTCAAAACTCATGAATCTGGGAGTAATAGAGATCATACCTGAGGATGCAACAAAACCGGGAATAATCAGCAATGCCCTGAAGATCATAGCAGACAGCGGAATAGGAATCAGGCAGGTCATAGTGCAGGATCCAATCATAACAGACGAGCCAAGGGCAAAGATAGTCACAGACACACCGCTGAGCCCTGAGATAATAGCAAAAATCAAACAGAGCCAATGCGTCAAGGGACTCATAATACTGTAGTGAGGTACCTGAAAATGGTAAAGATAGGTAAAAGGGATCAGAAACGGGAAAGCGCGCCTGACAGCGGAGCCGAGACACTGGAATTCATCAACCTTGCAGAGTATGATTTTGGGCTGGGAAAGACATCCTACACAAGATCACTTAAGGTTGTAGAGGTCGACAAGCCTGAACATGTGAAGAAGGCACTGAGCTTTGTCTATGACGGAAATGTGGTAATACTTGATACATCCAATGCATCAAGCGATTCCATAGCATCCTCAAGGCTGAGCGAGGAAATTTCCGGCCTTCATGAAAAACTGCAGGTGGCAAAGCTTGGGCAGAAGTACTACGTAATAGTGCCTGAAGACGTATTTCTGGACAAGAAAAAAGTACGATATGATCTATAGTGCCAGATAAGTTCCCGCGAATCAAATCGCAGGCTTAATTCGGAACACAGTTTCATCAAATTTTATTGAGGCACGAGTAGGTTTTTCTCCTCATGTCCCTTGGATCGCACACCTCTTTTATGAGTTTCATTTCCATGAGATCTGATATGGCGTTCTGGATTGTTCTCCTGTTGAGGCCAGTGATATTCATCAACGATGTCTGATCGGCTGAAATTGCATTCCTTATGACGTGATATACAAATTTAGTTGCAGGGCTCCCATTGCATTCCTTTGCCTGTTCATTTATGAAGATTGTCTCTCCCGCGAGGCCAAAACGCTGTGCAGTGACTGAGGCTGCTGATGAAATCTGGACATTGCCAAGATTAACCCCCTTCCCAAGCCTTGTGATCAAGGCAGTCTGCTGTTTTTCAAGGGGGGCCTCAAACATTATAGCCTCATGCCTTACGGTTTCCAGTATCTTCTCCACCCAATCCCATTTAATGTTGCCGTCATAGTCATATATTCCCACATCCCGACCATTTTCCCTTCCTTCAAGGATTATTGTTTCCGGAGAATAGTCCATGGATTCCTGTATCTTGTAAATGGTATCATTCAGGCTGAGCTGGTTTTCTCTCCCTTTTTTCCCAACTTCCATGACAAGCTTGACGTTTGATGACATTGCTGTTTCCATTGCGAACTTTTTTTCCCTTCTCGTCAGTTCATACAACCCTTCGCTGACCTCTATGTGAGTGAATCCCGCTTCCACGATTGATTTCAGTCCTTTTTCGAATTTCCCTTTCATTGAACATGTTTCAAGGAATGTGCCGCCATTGGATACGCCCAGCCCCATGGCTTTTATGTCATTGAGTCTCTTCAGCAGTGCTGTCCTGTTCATTACAAATGGAAGTCCCCATCCTATCTTTACGTATGTTATAAAGTGGCTAACGTTCTGCAGTATCTCTGTGTGGTGTGAAAGTCGATCTATGATCATGGTTTTTCCTATGCCACCGGTGTCTAATCCGGTTATTTCCGAAATTTCGGATCCAAATAAGTCTCTTTCGACCATCACGATTAAATAAATTCAAGGATAAAAATATATCGTATTATTACTATGCCAATATGTAATACAATAAGTGCCAGCATGTACTCTTTCAGTGAACATGGTAATTATTAATG
>JAKAPZ010000055.1 GCA_021822985.1 Thermoplasmata archaeon
TAGAAGTATTTTTCGAGTAAAATTATAAATGAATATACATTTTAAATACGTTTGCCTAAAATAGTTGATTCATACAATGGTTAATTTATGTGCATTCAAGATATGGTGCTGAATTTAAAAGAGTTCATTTTTTCCGTAGAAGTATTAGATATTTTAAAAGAAATAATTCTTAATTTGGTTTTCTGCTGAAAGTATGTCTGTAATGATCAGGCAGAATCTACGATAGAAAGATTAATAAAAAAATTTAGCATTTGGGAAATATGTCTCATAATACCATGATATATACCATACTTACCCTAGCAGCACTTCTTCCATCAATGTGGGCCTTCTTCATGGTCATTAATCCTATTTGATTATTTATGGTGAGAGAGATATGGATTTCCTTTCCCAGGTAAACAATATAAAGGAGCAGGTTGATTTTTCTGAATCTTTCAGGAGAGATAATTGTAGATTAATTTTGATTGCAGGAATGGGGGGTTCAGGTGTGTCAGGAAGGATATTTTCTGAACTGTGCCCCAAACTGCATATTACTGTGGTTGACTCTTACAAGCTTCCGGATTACGTTGATGAATCTTATTTCATTATTTGCGTCAGTTACTCTGGAAACACTGAAGAGACCATATCTGTTGCTAATATGGCCCATGAGAGGGGCCTCAGGGTTCATGCTATAACAACGGGAGGAAAACTCAAATCAATTGCAGACGAAGTTGTTGAAATACCTGCAGGATTACAACCAAGACAGGCCCTTGGATATCTTCTGATGCCATTGATCAACACTTTCATGCCCATAGGGAGTGCAGAAAGAAATAATATAAAAAATTCCCTTGAACTAGTAAAAGTTGAAGATGTGAAAAAACTTTCTGAAGAAATTGCCTCTTCAGGAAAGATTCCGTATGTGGTTTCATGGGAACCTTATGCCTCAATCAGCTATAGGACCAAGACACAGTTCAATGAAAATTCAAAGCTGTCTGCAATAAATCATGTACTTTCGGAGCAGAATCATAATGAATTGGTGCCCCTTTCTATGAATAAAAACATGAAAAATTCATTTTTCTTTATTTCCATAGATGGTGATTCCAATTCAAGGAGCAGGAACAGAATGGACATCATGGAAAAAAATGCAGGACTCAACTTTCACCATATTACCGCAAAGGGTGATTCTTATCTTGCGAGATACTTTTACCTGATTCATTTCATAGATCTTTTAACTTATTACACCGGAATTTCCCTGAAATATGATCCTGAAGATGTTGGTGTACTGGAATCACTTAAGAAGGAACTTGCAAACATCAGGTGATGATACTGCTGTTTCCTGTTGGAAGAATTGTTATTATTTCTTCAGGATCCATTTCCAGAATCTTTCCAATTTCTCCAGCTATTTTCTCCTTTGTTTTATTCCCGGGTATGATTGTGACTGAACCTCCTTCATCTTTGTAGGGATATATCATTGGCATTTTGATCCCGTTATGTTCAATTGTTTTCATTGAAAGCTTCATTGGGAGTGAAAACAGATAATTCCTTTTTCCCCTTATTATCCATGAACCTTTTTTGACATACTGCCCAGATTCTGGAGTTTTGCTCACCTGCAACGGTGTAACCCAGTAAGCGGAACCTGAAGCGAGTCCATTCTGCCATGCCCTTGAAAAACATATGGAAAATGTTGCAGCTTCCTTTATGTCATCTTCAGAAATATCCTCTCCGGAATCCCATTTGATCACAGTGCTGGGGGCCCCATACATGTCCGCGTGAACGTAGATATCTTTATCGCTCATATGCTTCTTGACTACTTTTTCGTTTGTATCTGTATTTTTTCCTGCAAGAACCATTTTTCCTGAAGATGTGATGAACCAGTGGTAAGCCTCAAACCAGAATTTCTGCCTTGACTTTTTCTTCTTTTTCTGCTCCTCAACTATCCCCCTTAGAGAATTTTCCATGGCTGACTTTGCGCCTTCTATTTTTTCCCTGTATTCTTTTGACTTCTGGAAGTAAAAGTTCATGTTGTCTCCAGGTGTTTTATCATAAAATAGCTTGATTTTTGCCTCATCAAGCACTATGACCGCATACTTTTCTGCCATGTCCTTTTCAATGACCTCAAAGGCTCTGTTTCCTGCTTCAAACCTGCCTTCTTTTACATCCTTCCTGGACAGCAATGTGATAATTGGTTTTAGTGAATGGAAGTTGGCTGAAAGAACATTTCCGATCACCTGACATTCCTCTGAATTCTTCCTGTATTCCTCCATTGTTCTTTCCTGGTTTTCCACGATCTTCTTTATTCTTGCATTTATCGGATTTTCAGTGATCTCTTCCTTCATTTTTCCTGTAATGTTTTCGTTAAAACCACTCTTTACACTGACAGGTTCCTCACCAATGTACGAAAGTTCAATTGGCCATACAGTCCCGTCATTGTATTCGTATGCCCTGTCTCCTGCAGAATCCTGGAGAATAGCCTTAAGATTTGTCATTACAGAATCTATATAATCAATCGCTTGTGAAGCGGGCATGTTCTTGTCTATGCCTGCCCTGTGAAGAATTTCCTCGGCAAATTCTCCCCCAAGATTCAATCTTGTTGCAATTGTCTGGACAATTGATGCCTTGCTTGCCAAAAAAATTTTTCCAATATCTTCAGTACTCATGGAAAGCGGATCTGTGAGAGAAGGGGGGATGTACTTTTCACCCCTTACGATCTTCCTGTTCTTCCATTCCCTGGGCTCCAGTGCATACTGTATTATATCATCTTTGAGAACCATCAGGTTTCCATCCCTGAAGAGTTCAAGCACTATGGAATCACCGCCATAGGTATCAATCCTCACGACCCTGTCAAAATTTATCTGATAGATATCCCTTATTTTCCTGTCGGTGAATATTTTTCTCAGGTACATTGCGAAGGGGCCAGCCTCCTGCTCCCTTTCTACATCCATGAAGCACAGGCCCTTCCTGACGTCTATGTAAAGCGGGATTTTTTTCAGTGTCGGGCTGTTAATCTGGAAAATGAATTTTCTGCTGCCAAGATCGTATATTTTCTTGAAAAAAGAATCCCTGATATGATCCCTGTAGATATTTACCAGCGCATATATATCCAGGGAACTCTCCTTGTCTTTCACATAACCTGATAATATAGGCTTTTAAGTATTTGTGCATGGAATATTTCCTGTTCAATTTCATTGTTCATGGTTTTGCCTCCCATCCCGATTTTTCCGGAATTTTTCATATGTTTGAGTCCTGAAAAATAAATCTTTCTTATTTGTACAATATTTTCTAATCATACAGAATATTAATCAGAAATTGCTAAATAGAAAAAAATTATGTTACTCATCATGAAAGTCCTGATTCTTCTTCCGCCATTTTTGCCCATAGACGAAATATCGAAAATTATCTCGCAAATACTGCCTGATTCTGAAATTATCACTGACATAAATTTTGGAACCAAAAACTCGGAGGTTCTGGTATCTACTACCTTTACCCTCATAGGGAAGGAGCTCATAGACAGAATGCCAGCGCTGAAGTTTATCCAGATTGCAAGCACAGGTTACGATAATGTTGATCTGATTGCAGTGAAGGAGAGAGGAATAATGCTCTCAAACATACCTATAGCAAACAAGGAAAGTGTTGCAGAACATGTGCTTGCAATGGTGCTGGCACAGTTGAAAAACCTGATGCATTTCCACAATGAGATAGTGAAAGGCAATTGGCCATTTCTCACAAATTCCATGGAACTAATGGGGAAAACGTTCGGGATTATTGGAATGGGTGCTATCGGGAAAAAACTTGCAGAAAGATTACTGTTTTTTGGAACTGAAACTATTTATTACGATATTGCGAAATTGAGCGAGGAAGATGAGGAAATCCTTGGGGTCAGGTATGCATCCCTTGATGAAATTTTCTCCAGATCAGACATCATATCCATTCATGTGCCTCTCACCGATGATAATGACAGATTCATATCTGAAAAACAGTTTGATATGATGAAGGATGGAACTATATTTGTGAACACTTCAAGAGGTGAACTTGTGGATGAGGATGCACTTGTTAATGCAATCAAAAACAAAGGCATAAGGGCCTGTATTGATGTGTATTCTGTAGAACCTCCTGATCCAAATTCTGAATTGTTTAAAATGAATAATGCCATTTTTTCACCCCATATTGCTGGTGTCACTGTGGAAAGCCAGCAGAGATTCATAACTGAAACTGTTGCAAATGTGCTGAAGTATGTTCAGGGTCTTCAGCCCCTATACAGGGTGTCTCTATGAAAGGCTATGAAATTTTCAGTAAAACCATGGAAGAATTGAAACTGACTCCAATGTTCGGAAATCCGGGTTCAACCGAAATACCACTGCTGCGCGGGGTTAAGGATTATGTTCTCACGCTGCATGATTCAATTTCAGTGGGAATGGCAGATGGTTATGCCCAGTATTCAGGGAAACCTGCACTTGTCAATCTTCACACTCTTCCCGGTGTAGCAAATTCAATGGCATCTATACATACTGCAAGGCTAAACCATTCCCCCGTGATCGTAACCTCAGGGCAACAGGACAGCAGGCATGCTTTTTATGAGCCAATGCTTTGGCACGATCTCGAATCTCTTGTGGGAAATGCAGTAAAATATTTTTATGAGGTGAAGAATGGAGAAGATATTGAAAGAGTGATGAAAAGGGCCTACTCCATCAGCATGGAACCTCCTGCGGGCCCCGTTTTTATTTCATTCCCAATGGATGTGGTAGATGAGAATGCTGATTACATGAATCTTCCATGTTCCCTCCCCAACACAGACCTGGTTGATTATGGTGCAGTCGAAAAGGTTCTGCAGTTGATCATGCAATCGAGCAACCCCGCTCTGGTTGCAGGTGCAGAAATCGATCAGTTCAATGCACATGAAGAACTTGAAAAATTTGCATCCAAATTGGGTATACCCGTATATACGGAACCCATGTCAAACAGGGCTGGATTCAATTCTGAAAGCATGCAGAACGCAGGTGATCTGCCTCCTGCAACGACTGCCATAAATCTTGCCCTTCTGAAGCACGACTTCATTCTGAATATTGGCGGTGAATTCACACTGTATCCATATCTGCCATCACCACTTCTTCCCGGAAAGAAAGTTGTGACTGTAAGCCTCACTCCAAGCTACAAGTTTGGAGAATATATAACCAGCAATCCAAAATTGTTTCTTAATGAACTCAATAAATTTGCAGAAAAAAAGGGTGATTTTGTAAGGGCGATGGATAATTCTCTGACGAATCTGGTAGCAAGGGAGAGGAGAGTAATGGGAGTTACATATGTGCTCCAGAAAGCAAGAAAAGAGTTTTCAAATTATGTCATTGTGGATGAGGCAATTTCCTCATCCCTTCTTGTGAGAAAGAATATGGGTTATTCACCAAGATCATATTTTACAGCTAAGAGTGGCCAGCTTGGATGGGGTATGCCTGCAGCAGCAGGTATATCACTGAAATCACCAAGGGTCCTTCAGATAGTTGGTGACGGATCCATAATGTATGCCATTCAGACACTCTGGACAATTGTGAATTACAATCTTCCGGTAAAAATTCTTGTGCTTGACAATGGTGGTTATACAATACTGAAAAGTTTTTCAGGCAGTTTTTACCCGGGACTGGAGAAGGCCCCATACCTTACATTTTCGAATGATATACTCAAAATTGCAGAATCATTCGGGGTGGAGTCAAGGGAAGCTGATCCTGATCTTAAGGAGATGAAATGGCTTGCAGAGGGAAACAGCCCCAAACTGCTTCTTGCCAGGGTGCCAAAAACTATTCCGAAACTGTTCATCTGATCGTGTCTTTTTCAGCATTACTTTTTTATATTCCCTAATTTTACCCACATATGGTTCATGCCGGGAAGGAACAGAGAAAAGAAATCATAAAATTTTCTCACATTAATGCAGAGAATTATCTCAAAATAGTATGCGATTACCTGAGCGAGAAGAATCCAAAATTCAACTGGACAGGAGTTTATATTCTTAATGGAAGCAGGTTAAATCTTGCAGCTTATCATGGGGAAGCCACTGAGCATGTATCAATCAGGCTTGGTGAGGGCCTTTGCAGTCTTGCCATAAACGAAGACAGGGTAGTGAATGAATCTGATGTGAAAGGGAACGGAAAGTACCTTGCATGTTTTATCAATACAAATTCAGAACTGGTAGTTCCGGTACGGTTCAATGGAAAAGCCATAGGTGAAATTGACATAGACTCGGACACAAAAGGAGCGTTTTCAGAAGAGGATGAGCAATTTATAGAATTTGTTGCTGAACTCATAGCCCCCGTAGTGAGCATGCTTTATGTTAAAGACTGATTCTCTGGACAGGGATGCTCTTAAAACACTTACAAAATTATCAGCAATCCAGTTCCTCAGAATGAGCGGAGTTTTTTTTATAATACCGGTTCTTGCGGTTTATTCAGAAAGATTCACCAGTTCCGGCACACTCATTGGGCTTTCGCTTGGGGCCTATGAAATATCAATGGCTGTTATGCAGATACCTTCAGGCAGATTGTCTGATAAGTTTGGAAGAGTCCCGGTCATATTATCTGGTCTCATTCTGTTCATTGCGGGAAACGCGTTCAGCTATCTTTCCTTCTATTATAATGGCTTCACAGGCTTATCCATTCTTATCCTGTCAAGATTTATTGCTGGAACTGGTGCAATAAGCACACCACTCACGTCACTTTCCCAGCAAATTGTGCCAGATGACAGAAAAAATACCGCAATGGCCATTATGGGTATGGGCATTGGCATGTCATTTCTTATGGGCACAGCATTTTCACCCATAATATCCTCTCTTATTCATATCCAGAACATGTTTCTTGTCTCTACTTTCCTTGGTATAGGAGCCTTCTTGTCAATGCTGAATGTCAGGGAAAAAAGGGGCGATAGAATTCCTGAGAGACTTGGGCTTCATAAGCATGTGATCCGTGTTTCCGCCGGGGCATTTTTGTTCTCGGTTGCAGGATTTATCATAATTTATTCAAATCAGGTCTATTTCACCTTCAGGTTTGGCCTTTTCAATTATGGTGTCATCCTTTTCATCTCTGTTCTCATTTCAGGAATAATTGCCATATTCATCAGTGAAGTGTATGCACGCAAAAGAAATATCAGCCTGATCCCACTTGCATCTTTCCTTATGATTGCAGGGATAATCATACTCTTTGGGGGATTTATCTGGTACATTTCTTTTCAATTTGTATGGATATTTCTCATATGCTATTATACCGGATTTTCCCTTTATGA
>JAKAPZ010000056.1 GCA_021822985.1 Thermoplasmata archaeon
CACAGAGACAGAAAGATCTGCTGAGGCTGGCTGGTGTCCCTTTAACCTCATATCAACAGGACTGAAATGCCATTCCGGGGAGTTGAGAAATTCGAGGATAACGATCTAAATTCATGCGGAAAGTAAGATATAACCTAAACGCAGACCAATTATTTCTGGGAACAATTATTTCTATAAAATTTCCTATTCGCTCTAAAGATATAGAATATATCAGATATTTGAGTTAAATATTCTCAATATACGATGTTACGGCAGACCCCTAACGTTAAAAATAGCCGCTGCAGACCGCTATATATTAATGCTTTTATCTTAACTATGTCACTTAAGCATAAAAATCGAACAAGAAACTTATGTCACTTTTAATTACTTTTTTATTTTTCATGAGCGTCTTCTTCGTGGCAACCGAAAGTGTTGGAATAATTGTGGATCATCATGGAACTGAGACAGTAAAAGTTCGTGCTGATGTTAATTACGCGAGGGACGGTATTGTATCATTTTCCGATTTAAATCAAAGGCTACCCGGGTTTACAAGTGACATAACAAATTCACATTGGTCTGGTTATTTTGCTGTAACCAGTTATTCAGATCCACAGCCAGATTTTGTAGCGGTTTGTGGTTCATGGATTGTACAATCAGTTTCATCCAGTCCTCAAGGTAACGCTGCTCAGTGGATAGGAATAGGTGGCTTTATACACACTGACATACTCTCCTCTGCCAAAACATCGGAGGTTCTAAGGTCTCCATCGTTCATGAAGTTGCCTCTCTGTGGATATCAGTGTTCCCCTTGCGTGCATCCCTGTCTACACGCAATTGATCTATGCCATCGAGGTTCTTGATCCTTTCAACGTTCTCACCATAATGCAGGTTGATCTCATTCCCAAAACAAAAGTTTCAATTCCAGTACCACTGGGATTCAGCCTCATGGATTACCTTGTAATACTGGTTATGTGGTCTGTAATTCCTTCAGTGGTGGCTTTTCTTCTATGGAGAAGGACTGAATGAGTACCCTTTTCCAAATTGCAGAACCAGCAAGCACTTATGGAACAATGAAACTTTGAAAGAAAAACCAGATGTTTCAAAGTAAGTATCTGTTTCATGATGTCCTGGACTTTCAATTGCTTTTGCATAACCTGAGAAAATAATAAACCCCGAAACCTAAGTGAGCTATATATATTTCACGAATATAAAGGGTCATGAGTATTGGGGGTCAGGTGGACATTTCACATATTCTGGAACCTGAATCGTGTCTATTCATAAATCTGAACTTTCATGAGGACCTGTTCAGTAAATCATTCAGTAAAATGGAATTCATTATGGCAATGGACTATCTTGCACCAAAGATCCTTGATCTACATATGAAAACCATAAATGTGGATACAACACATGGAAAACAACCCGTCGCATCCAGGAGCAAGGAAAGAGAACGGTACGAATTAATTAAACTTGAAAGAAGGGAGAGGCTTATTCCGGTGATATCAGAAATGGACAGGCAGTTTATTGATCGATTCTCTGGGGAATTTGCTATAAGGGAAAATGAAATAAGATCCAATTCAGAGGACATTATGCTGGACAGCAGAATTATCAGTGAAATAGAATCCCATTCTCCGGAAACACTTATTTTTACTGGTTTCAAAACGGATTATGAGGTACTCGCAAGCTCCATTTCAGCTGAGCTTATGGGATATTACAGTGTTGTGGTTTCAGATGCAACTTCAACATATTCAGAACGTCTATTCTTTTCCTCGCTGGAATTAATGTCCCAGATTATTGAGGTAATGGATACCAGGGACTTGATGAAAATATGGGGGTATGATCAGTGAAGAAAAACCAGGTGATACTCATAGGAGGGATTCCAGGCGTTGGAAAAACAAGCATTTCCGGATATCTTGCATGGAAGCTTGGCATTGACATTGTTATGTCAGGAGATTACCTCAGGGAATTTCTAAGGCCTTTTTCAAGTGACCTCAACATGGGGATAATGGAAATGAGTGTTTATGATGCATGGCAGAAGTTTGGGGAAAGAACTCATGAAAACATAGTCAGAGGTTTCATGGAGCAGGGTAAAATAATGAACACCGGAACAAACAGGATTCTTAAGAGATCAATCCAAAACGGAGAACCTCTCATCATCGAGACTCTTTATTTCCTCCCGTCCCAGATGGATTCTGACATAATTGGGAAGATTACTTCATTTTATATACACATATCAGACAGGAACGTAAACGCAGAAAGGCTCATTGACCGTAAGCGCTTTACGCACTTCAACTCTCCTGGAGAGAGGCTGGCGGGGAAACTTGACGAATACAGGATGATGATGGAAAGATCCCTGGATGAGTGCAGGACATATGGAATCAGGGTTTTTGATAACCTGAATTATGAAGAGACACGTAAGCTTATACTTGAATACGTCATGAATCAGGAGGGGGAGATCTGAATGGCTGAATTCAGGGAAATGGGGGAGGAGATCAGGAAAAAACTCATTGACGGCGGAATCATGACTATGCCGGAAGATCATGCTGTAAACCTGGAGGAGGGAAAGATCTCCTATGGTTTCGGTTATCCAATAACAGGACTTGAGAAATTCCTTGGTTATTTTGATAAACAGTTCAACATAGCATATTTTCCTTCAATATCATATCTTACAGATTTTTCAATTACGTATTCCGCATGCATGTACAGCAGGGAGACTGGCTCGGATACTGTTGTACTGGACGGAAGATCTGACGATCTTTATAACAGGAGATCACTTAAGGCCATAAACTACCTGAAAGATCTCTA
Organism: Thermoplasmata archaeon; assembly: GCA_021822985.1. Classification (GTDB taxonomy): domain Archaea; phylum Thermoplasmatota; class Thermoplasmata; order Thermoplasmatales; family Thermoplasmataceae; genus Cuniculiplasma. The sequence continues at coordinate 2,779 of JAKAPZ010000056.1, forward strand.
CGGATTAAAGGGTTCCATGCACTTCTATCTCAAAAGGGAACGAAGATACCACAATGCCAAGGGGCTTGGTGAATCCGCATCGGTGGCAGCCGCAGCATCAAGATCAGTGATTTCCAATATATTCGGAAATGACGGTATAGAGGATTCGGCCTTTGTCAGCAGGTTTGCAAGACTGGTTTCCGGTTCCGGTACACGATCAGTGGCGGGATCAGTGTCAATGTGGCTGTCATATCCGTGGATCAGGGAATCGGAATCCTGTGCATTTCCAATTGGCCTGGATACAAAAAATATGTATTTCTCTGCATATACATTTCCAGCTGACTTTCCCACTGAGAATGCCCATGAGATTGCCATTTCTTCTCCTGGATACAATGGATGGGCAAAGGAGAAGTTCCAGAGGATGCTGGAATACCTTGATTCTGGATTTTCACCTGCAGATCTTATGGAAAGATCACAGAAGGACATGTATGCAATGCATTCCCTTCTCATGTATTCCGGAAATATGGTTCTTAATTCTGATTCGCTGGCACTTATTGAAAACCTGAAAAGATTCAGGCAGAAGAATAACGGGAACATAGTATACACTGCAGACACCGGGCCTTCAATATCCATCATATCCGATGACCAGGAACTACTCTCAGAATTCACGGAAGAGAATCCTGGATCACTTTCCGGGCGAATACCTGATCAGACCGGTGTCAGGATACCTGAATCGTTCAGGAGGGAAAGTGAAGAATATTTTTCCGGACTGACTGGAAATGAATAGAGTTAAGCGATATCCATCGGAGAGCATCTTCAAGAACATTCCTGGTATTTCACCGGGTACAGTGAGGATAGTTTCCGACAGGTTCAAGATTGCAAAGGTTTCAGATTTTGATCCGGATGGAGACAGAACCGGGAAATCAATAACATGGGCCACAATATCCGGGGCTGTGCTCCTGAGGGATAACTACACCTGCAGGATTTGCGAAAAGAGCAGCTTCACATCCGTTGGATCTGCCACGGAATTTGAACAGGTACATCTTGATGTACAGGTGCATCACATAATCCCAAGAAAAGATGGAGGCAGGGATAATTTCAAGAATCTCATCACCCTGTGCGAATCATGTCATCATAAAACTTTCAGGGGTGGTTACGGAGGAATTCCCGTGGAGAAGCAGCTAAACCTTTTTTCCTTCGAACAGGATCTGGTTCTCTGCCTACCCCGGGGATTTGTACCATCCCAGGATCATTTGAAGGTCAGTGGCTACATTCAGGACTATTCAATAGTTCACAACCAGCTGCGGGACAGGTGGGAACTGGCATACCTGCAGGGTTCAAAGCTCTCCGTGAATGCAATATCCATAAAGAAGAGCGTCTATCACAACCTCCTTGACGATCTTCAGCTTGTGAAGGAGATTAGCGATTATGTTACAATGCACGCTTCGATCAATGGAAAGAAAGGAAAGATCAGGGTTTTCATCACTGAAAGGGGAGAGCCGGTTCTTTAGGTTATGAATGATTTTGAAATTGCATTTTTCAGGTCGGAGAGAAGATCATCCTCGCTCTCAAGACCTACTGAAAGTCGCATGATCCCGGGTTTTATACCGGCTCTATTTCTCTCATCCTCACTCAGTGTCCTGTGTGACATGGAGGGTGGATGTGTTATGGTTGTGCTCAGTCCACCAAGGGTGTTGGCAGGCAGGATAAGGGTAAGGCTGGACATGAATTTCTGGGGATCAACTCTGGATAGGTCAAGTTCGAAAGAGACTATTGCAGGCTTCCAATCCAACATTTCACCATATCTCAGGAAGTCTGGATGGTTTTCCAGCATCGGATAATGAACCACTTTCACACCATCAATCCCTGCAATCTTTTCTGCAATTGAGAAAGCGGTGTTGCCTGCCTGCCTCATCCTCACAAACAGCGTCTTCATGCCACGGTTGACGAGGAAAGCGGTATTGGGATCCATTGATGGACCAAGCATTCTTCTGTTCTGGTCTATGAGAGTCATGAGGTCCTTTCTCCCACCGACATATCCTCCTATGACGTCGTTATGGCCAGACATGAATTTTGAAAGGCTGTGAAGAACCAGATCTGATCCCAGTGACAGGGGTTTCTGCAGTACCGGTGTTGCAAAAGTTGCGTCCGTTACAATTATGGTTTTTCCTCGTGGAAACGATGATCTTATCCTTTCAATATCCGTGACTCTCAGGGTTGGGTTGGTGATGCTTTCAATAAAGATAAGATCCACATCATGATCCCTGAATTTCAATATGCTGTCTGTACCGGGATCGGCAACCAGGACATTGACCCCCCAGTTTTTCAGGAACTGGGTTATGAATATATAGCTTCGAGCAAAAATATCCCTCTGTACCAGAACGGTTTTCCCCGGGGAGATCAGGGAAAGCAGGGTTGTGGTCACAGCACCCATACCCGAAGAAAAGCAGTTTCCTGCCTCGGATCCCTCCAGTTCATTGATCTTTTCACAGAGTGCCTCAACTGATGGATTGTTTTCCCTGCTGTACCTGAATTTCTCACCCTTCGGAAGCTGGAATGCCGAACTCTGGTATATTGGAAACACAAGGGATCCAGTTTCCCCTTCCACTTTATCCATCACTATTCTGGTCTGGTCATTCAATTTCCATCCCCTCACATGGTACTGAATATGTTTTCCTGTAAGACAGTCCTGTTCCATTCATTATATGACCTACGCTCTCTTCCACTCCGGCAAGGTTGGTCTCTTCATCATACATGATCAGAATGGTTGGTCCGGCTCCACTTACACAGACACCGACAGCGTTGTTTTTCAAGGCACTTTCCCTTATTGGTGTGTAGTAAGGAAACATTGATAATCGGGATGCTTCCACCAGACTGTCATTCATTCCCTTTCTGATAAGTTCCCTGTTCCCGGTTATGAATCCCGTAATCAGGGAGGAAAGATTCCTTGAGTTCTCCACATGATCTTCCATTGGTAGAGTTTTTGGTACCAGTGACCTTGCAATCCTGGTCTTTCCAGGTATCTGCACATCAGGTATTATGGATAACAGTCCAAGATCAGTACCTATGTTGATGTTTGCTGCATCGGGAGGGTTTAAGGAATTCACACATACCAGATTTCCATATATTGATGCAGCGACATTATCCGGATGTGGGGATCCCGAAGCTGCGGACTCACCTTCCATTGCAAATTTAAGCAGTTCATTTCGGCTGATCCCCAGATCAAACAGTTCGTTTGCTGCTGTTACCGATGAAGCCGAGGAACAGCCTGAACCACCCAGTCCTGCACCTATGGGAACATGTTTTCTGATGTGTATTTTAACCGATTCCTTTATCCCGTAATGGCGGAATAATTTCAAAAGGGAAAGACCTGCACTATTTTTTTCAACCTCCTCTGGAACTCCGTCTGCAATAATTTTTATGCTTCCATAAGGTGAATTGGGATTTTTCTCCATCACAAGATCATCACGGAATGCATTGTGGGCAAGTGCCAGGATATCGTATCCCGGACCAAGATTTGCGGATGTTGAAAATGCCTTTACAGTAATCTTTTCCATTGCCTGCTTAGGGTGTCAGTTGTTAAGAATATTATTATATAAAATATAACTGGTGGTAATAATATAGTGGATGGTTTTAGGTATGAAACCATGAAATTTCTATTATCTGAACGAGAGAAATTTTCCTGAGGTGCAACACAACCAATGGACCTTCAGCAGAAGGAAAACCCCACAAAACTTCAGAATAATAATTTATACCTGAATAGATTTTAAAATGAAAATTTATTAAGCAAATTCATTTCTGCCCCTAAAATATGCCAAAGGAAAATCCAATTATAGCTGGAAAGTTATTCGAGGGTGCTGAGTCTGGACAACCTCCCCGGTTCAGATACCGGTACCTTTATTATATAACTCATGTTGATAATATAAAATCAATAATGGAAAATGGAATATTATCTCATGAGAAAATTTCGTACGAGAAGATAGCTTTCACTCCCATTTATAAGGCAGAAAATATCAACTTAAGAAGAGGAAAGAAAACCCCAGATGATAAATCACTCTGGTACTATGCAAATTTCTATCTTCAACCTCGTAATCCAATGTTATATCTGGTCAAACGAGGAATAGGCTCTAATAATATTGCAGTACTCGCATGCTACCGAGGTCCTGCA
>JAKAPZ010000057.1 GCA_021822985.1 Thermoplasmata archaeon
TTTTCAATTATCTCGCTTTCGGGCACATACACCAGTACAGGAAGGAGGCTGTGGGAAGATCGACATTCTCCTATGCGGGCTCAACTGAAGTGAAGAGCATGAACGAGATAAGCGGTCTCCTGAGACAGGGCAAGGGAATCAATATTGTCACGCTTGATGATTCTGCTGAGATTGAAAGGAAGCAGATCAGAAGTGCAAGGATGCAGTATGAGGTCAGGGGGAGCATGGATGAGATACTTTCACAGCTGGACAGAATCAGGAAGAACGAGGCAAAAAAACCCCTTATATCCATGACGGTGACGGAGAAAGTGGAAGCAGGCACGTTGAAGGAAAAGATCGATGAATATTCTGACAGATTCATGTTCAGGAATCCCACATTCAACCTTTCAGGTGAAGAAACACCTGTGGTGGAGTTCAATCCAGAGCATAACCTTCAGTCCATATTCAGGGAGTACATGAAGGATGAAAAAAAGGGCATGATCGCACACCACATCTATAAACTGCTCACATCCGGCGAATATATCGAGAATGATATCATCGAACTTGCCTCGGGGGAATCAGATGATAATTGAATCCATAGGTGTGGAAAATTACCTTTCCCACAGGGACAGTGTTGTATATCTTGACACAGGATTGAACATATTCGTGGGAAGGAACGGTGCAGGGAAATCATCCATACTGGAAGCAATGCTTGTGGCCCTTTATGGAATCAAGTCCACCAGGAGGGGGAAGATCATATCCTACGGCAAGTCAAGCTGCAGGATATGGGTCAAATTCAGGCACAATGGACATGTTTTCCATGTGGAGAGGGCCTTTGAGAACAGAAATGGAACAGAACGGATGAAATATGCATTCATGAAGATAAACGATGAGCCTGCTGAGGACAACCACAGCGGAATCATGGAAAGACTGGCAAAAGAGCTTGGCATGGGCCAGGATGCGCTCACAAACTCGCTGTTCATTGAACAGGGGCAGATAGACAGCCTCATAACAGACACCCCTGCAAAGAGGAAGGAGAATTTCAACGAGATCATACAATTGAACGGATTTGAGCGGGCAATCAAAGAACTTGATCCCATAATAAAGAATCTTGATATTCAGGTAAGGCAGAAAAATCAGCTGGAAGCAGAGTCCGCAGAAATCAGGGGGAAAATTCAGGGAGCAGAAAATGAACTCAAATCCATGGGTTCAATCATCACGGAACAGGAAGATAAGTTAAACAGGGAAAATGCCGGGCTGGAGAGGATAAAGGCAGAGGTCACAAAGAAGGAACAAGTCCTGAATGATATAACGAAACTCAGGAATTCACTTGATGATAAAAAGAGGAACATCGCCAGGATTGATGCAGAGATCACAGAACTTGAAAACTCAATATCCGGGATTGAAGAACTCAGGAAAAAGAAGTCTGAACTGTCCGCAAAACCAGAATATGTGCACAGGGAAAACCTTGTGAAAGCCGTTCAATTGATAAGGGAAAGGGAAAATTTGAAGGCGGGCGTAGACAGGATTCAGAAGGAGAAGGATAGTTACCGGAAGAATCTGGATCTGAAAGCAGTACTCGAAAATGAAATGAAACCATATCTCGAAAAGAAAAAGGAAATGGAAAGGCTGGAACGTGAAATGGAATCCATGAGGAAAGGAAACGAGGATGCCATAAGGATCATTACAAAGCACAAAAACGCACAGGACAGCCTCAACAACGGGGAAAGAGAACTCAGAAATCTGGAAAAAGGCATGCCGCCTGAAATCCTGAAGATGGAAATTTCTTCCATTCCTGTAAAAATATCTGAACTGCAGGGTGAAATAGAAAAAATCATGAAAGATATGGAGAATGACATTGAAATCATCACAAGGGCCAACAGCGTGCTGGAAGATCTCGATGAGAAAATACGGAGGCTCAGGGACGCTTCAACGTGCCCCCTTTGCGGACATGAACTGGAGGTTCATGATCATGCGCAGATGATGGGCAATTTTCAGGCAGAGAAGGTGGAGAAAGAGGAATTGGTTTCAGAAAAAGGGGGCCACAGGAAAGCGCTTGAGATCAAAAGGAAAAAACTTGATGATTTGCTGAAAAACCTGAATTCTTCAAACACGCACAGATACATATCCACGCTGGAAAGCATTGATAAACTGAACGGGGAAATTCTTGGAATGAAAAATGAAGTGGATTCCGCAGTCAGAACAATGGATATTTATGAGAAAAAACAGGCTGAACTCCAGTCTGCAAAGAAGAATTCCGCCATATGGGAATCAAAGGAGGGGGAATTCAGGAAAGTAGAGGGAATCCTGTCTGCAACAGACATAAACAAACTGAACGAAGAAATTGAAAAATCTTCACGGGAAATGGAGAATTTACGATCATCCATAGAGAAACTTGGAGAGGGGGCCATCCTTGCAGGGCAGGGAAAGACATATGATATTGTTTCAAGGATAGAGAGGGAAATTGCAGGCATAGACGCCAAATTCTCCCGGATGGAATCCGACAGGGATAAACTGGTACAAAAACAGGCAGAAAAAAGTGGAGAGGAACAGGTGCTGAAAAGCATTTTGCAATCCATTGCGGAGATGGAGAAAAATACTGAGGGGCTTGACAAGCTGAGAAAAGAACGCTCAGAATGTGAGGTTTCCGTTGAGAATCTCAGGAAAAACCTCGAGAACAGCAGGATAGTTTCGGGAAGGAACACGGGCCTCATCAGGGAATGGGAAGCAAGGCTGGGTGATATTGATACAAGAATACAGTCGATCAGGAAGGCAGAGATTGCTTACAGTTTCCTAATGGAACTGAAGAGGATTTTTGGCAGGGACGGAATCCCAAGGTACCTGAGAGACATTGCAGTGCAGAGCATAACATCGAAGGCAAGGGAGATCGTGGCAAGATTCAACCTGTCCATAGAGGATATACGCATTTCTGAAGATCTCAGCATAACCATAACGCAGGATGGGAACACGAAGGATGTCTCGCAACTCAGCGGAGGGGAGAGGGTTGCAGTGGCAATTGCCCTGAGGCTTGCAATCAGCAAGTATCTCGGCTCCAACATCAGCACAGTGATCATGGATGAACCCACCATTTATCTTGACGATGAGAGGAAGACAGAGTTCAGGAATATCATACAGAACTCCCAGAAAGAGCTTTACAGCGAGGGTATTTTCCCCCAGATGATCGTCATAACACATGATCAGGAGATGTACGATGGCGCTGACGTTGCCTACGAAATAAAAAAGAATGACGGTGTGTCGGAGATCGTGGTTCTCATCTGATCATGCAATTATCCAACAGATCAAAGTATCATTTATTTAGCCCCATAATATAACAGTGCATGGTCAAGATACTCATAACTGGAAGCAACGGTCAGGTAGGTTCGGAAATTATAGAATTTCTCAGGAAAACTACGGATTGCAACATAATCGCAACAGACATAACTCAACCTAAAGAACAGATTGAAGGTGTCCAGTATGAATATATGGATGTGAAGGAAAGAGTCCTCGTGGAGGGTATTTTCAGGAAGCACAAACCGGAAAATGTCTACCATCTTGCTGCACTCCTCTCTGCCACAGGGGAGAAGGATCCTGTGGTGACACATAACGTGAATTCCACGGGAACAATTAACATACTCTCAGCATGCGTGACTCATGGGGTGAAGAAGGCATTCATTCCGTCCACCATAGGAGTGTATGGGCCAGAAACGCCAAAGGAGAATGCGCCAGTTGAAAATTATTCCACTCCAACGACCATGTATGGAATAACAAAGGCAACATCGGAAATGCTTTTCAAATATTATCATTCCAGATATAATCTGGATGTCAGGAGCGTGAGATATCCTGGTCTTATCAGCTATAAGGTTGAACCAACGGCAGGGACAACTGATTTCTCGGTTGACATGATAAAGCATGCAGCTCTGGGGAAGAAGTATATATGCTACCTGAAGAAAGAAACCAGGCTGCCCATGATGTATATGCCAGATGCAATGAGCAACACAATGAAGATGATGTACCAGGAGAAAATAAAAAGAAGAATATACAATTTCATGGCATACAGCACTTCGCCGGGAGAGATGGAAGAGGTGATCAGGGAAAGGATTCCAAACTTCGAGGTCGAGTATGTGCCGGATTACAGGCAGGCAATTGCAGAATCATGGCCCGCATCCATCAATACTGAGGACTCAGTGAATGACTGGGGTTTCAACTGCAAATTTGATCTGAATAAAACAATAGATGACATGCTGGAGCACTACACATCATCCAAATAAAGCGTGTTTTCAGAGATCCACTTCAACAACACATTTGTTTCCGCCGTCCGAGAACTTCTCCTTCATGGAGAAACTTTTCTCTCCGGGCAGCTTTATCATATCTTTCCCAAGAACGTCACATATGACCCTGCCATTTGTTTTTGCCATTTCGTAGAATATGCAGTTATGCCTTATGATCCTGACAATCTCTCCGTCTATCTCCATCCTGGCATAATATCCGAGCCTGTTCAGGGTTGATACAAAATTGCCAAGTTCCCTGATCTTGGCTTCCCTCTCTCCTGAGCCGTTAAGGATTGACATATAGCCAGCCTGGTTCAGAAGCCTGTCTGCCACTTTTCCAAGAAGCATGTTCAGTTTCTGCTCCCCTATCTCAAGCCTTGCCTCTTCAATGAATGCACCCATGAGCTCGGAGTATTTCTTTGGAAAAAGTTCCATTCCGGCCTGTGTCATCTCATAATATTTCGAGGGCCTCCCCGTCTTTTCTTTCCTGAAGAATGAATGCACATAGCCCATTCTCTCCAGGGTTTCCATGTGCTCCTTCACGGCTGTCTTGTTTATATGAAGCAGTTCAGATATGGAACTGATGCTCTTCTCCCCATCTGAAAGGTAATTTATGATCTTTGTTTTAACGTTCCCCAGCAATGGGCTCACGTTAATTTCTTCCGTCATGAACAATTATATGTGAAGATGGTATTTATACTTTAGTTATTTTAGACACGTCAAAGTGTTTAAATATACTGAATTCATAAAGGAGTATGGCAGAACTCAGGATTAATGACCTTTCAGCCAGTGTAGAGGGAAAAAAGATACTGAAAGGAGTCAATCTTCATATCAAAGGCGGAGAGATACACGCACTCATGGGCCCCAACGGAGCAGGGAAGAGCACGCTTGGAAATGTGCTCATAGGCCATCCGAACTATATTATTGAAGGCGGCTCCATAACACTTGACGGAAAGGAGCTTGTGGACAAAACACCGGAAGAGAGGGCAAGGGCAGGCCTTTTCCTTGCATTCCAGAGCCCCATAGCCATTCCGGGTGTGAAGATATCATCATTCCTCAGGACTGCATACAAGCAGCTTCATCCCGAGGACAAGGCAACAGTGACACAGTTCTATGAAAGGGTAAAGAAGGAACTGAAGAAGGTAGGACTCGATGAATCATTCCTTTCCAGATCAATAAACGATGGTTTTTCAGGAGGGGAGAGGAAGAGGCTGGAGATACTCCAGATGGCCATACTCAGGCCTAAGATCATAATACTTGATGAAATCGACTCAGGCCTGGATGTGGATGCACTCAACCTTGTGGCAAAGGAGATAATGGATTATTTCAGCGGTGAGGTAGGTTTCCTCATGATCACGCACTATCAGAGGATACTGAAAAACATAGATCCAAATTTTGTGCATGTGCTTGTGGATGGAAGAATAGCAAGGGAGGGCAGCAGGGAGCTTGCCGTCCAGATAGAGGAAAGAGGTTACGACTGGATAAGGAGTGAATGATTATGGAAAGCCAGATTGAAAGAAAGGATGAGGAAATAGACAGACTCGTGGAAGGTCTCAAGAACATAAACACCAGCGACTGGGAATTCGCAGACAGCGGATACAAGCCGGTATATTCAACGGGAAAGGGTCTCAACAGGGCAGTTGTTGAGGAAATTTCAGAGATCAAGAAGGAGCCGGACTGGATGAGGAGATTCAGGCTGAAGGCCCTGGAAGTGTTTCTCTCCAAGCCCATGCCATCATGGGGCCCCGATCTTTCCGGAATAGACTGGGAGAACACCAACTACTACAACAAGCCTGACGAGAGGAAGGCAAACAACTGGGAGGATGTGCCAGACCAGATCAAGGACACATTCAAGAAACTGGGAATACCGGAGATGGAGCAGAAATATCTTGCAGGCTCTGTTGCCCAGTATGAGAGCGAGGGAGTGTACCATTCCCTGAAAAAGGTTTGGGAAGATAAGGGAGTTGTGTTCATGGATCTGGACTCTGCGGTGAAGAACCATCCCGATCTTGTGAAGGAATACTTCTGCAAGGCGGTGCCCATAACAGACAACAAGTTTGCAGCACTGAACGGTGCAGTATGGAGCGGTGGTTCATTCCTCTATGTTCCAAAGGGTGTACACATAGACATGCCTCTCCAGACATACTTCAGGATGAACAACGAGAGCACAGGGCAGTTCGAGCATACCATTGTGGTGGGCGATGAGGGTTCAGGCCTTCACTACATAGAGGGATGCACGGCACCAAGATGGGACAAGGACTCGCTGCACAGCGCCATAGTCGAAATATATGCGCACAAGAACTCAAACGTAAGATACACCAGTGTGCAGAACTGGTCAAAGAGCGTTTATAACATGCCGACCAAGAGGGCATGGGTTGACGAGAATGCAAACATGGAATGGGTGGGCGGATCTCTCGGTTCAAAGATCACCATGATATATCCATCATCATATCTGAGGGGCCCCCATGCATCCACATCCAACCTCAACATATCCCTTGCGGGCCCGGGAACCATAAAGGATACGGGAGCAAAGGCTGTCCACCTTGCGCCATACACAACATCAAAGATAATCGCAAAGAGCATATCCATCGATGA
>JAKAPZ010000058.1 GCA_021822985.1 Thermoplasmata archaeon
ACCAGCCATCTTTTCAGACTGGCTGGAGATTATGCCCAGCACATCCTCTTCCCTGACATAGCCATTCTTCAGTGTTTCGTTGTTTACCAGCCTGACAATGAGCGTTCCCAGTGATCTCTCCATTATGATCCTGAGAGCTTTGGGATCCACAAGGAGTCCCTTTTCCTGGAAGAATTCAATAATCTTCTCCCTGTCCCTGAAAAGGTATCCCGAAATGGCCATGATTGAATATTGGTTTCTTAACTATAAGGTTTTAGAAAAATGCTTCGAATTCCACATTCCAGCAAAAATATACTATGTTACATATTTTGCTGACTATCAATGAATAAATGTGTTAAATAGATATGAGTAATCTTCCCTCATGTCTGAAAGGAAGGACATGATTCTTTTCATTGCCATGGCATCATTCTGGGCATCCAACTATCCCGTTTCATCCATAGGAATCTCCTACGGAAACCCTTTTGATCTCCTGTATTACAGGATTCTGTTCGCATTCATTGGAATACTTGTCATATTCAACAGAAAGATAGGATTTCCAAAAAACATGAAATCCTTTGGAAAGATGACCATCCTTGCCCTGTTCAACGTTCTCATCTTCATGAATCTCTGGTTCTATTCCGAAACCATGATCTCCTCCTCCCTCAGTGCCATAATAATTTACACATATCCGATCACTGCTTCCCTGATGTCCATAATCTTCCTGAAGGAAAAATTCGTTGCAGGCACCATAGTGGGCATAATTCTCGGATTTGCCGGAATGATACTCATATTCTACTCAAGCATCTCATCAACTTCCTACATCGGAATACTGATGTCTTTCGGAGGTTCTCTCTCATGGGCCCTTGGAACAGTATACTACAAGAAATACATGCTTGGAGAGAGCAGTGTGTCTGCCAACTTCTACCAGTTTGCCATCTCACTTGTCCCCATGGTGATAATAGCATATTTCCTCGGGAACCCGGTGGATCTCTATGCACCACCCCCAATGTTCCTCCTTGCGGGATTCCTCACAGGCGTGCCCGGAACTGCAGTGGCCTATTACGCTTACCTCTATCTGTTCAGGAAACATGAGATCGGAAGAATATCATCCCTCCTGTTTGTGGTTCCTGCCATATCCGTGGTGATGAGCTACTTCATCCTTGGCACCACACTCACGCTTGCACAGATAGGAGGAATGGCCCTCATCATTGTGGGAATAATATTTTCCATCAGCAAGAACGGCACGAAGAGGCAGATTGATGGACAGGAAAGCTGATTTCATTCCCCCTTTTTAATAATAAATCAATTATCTGTGAACATATTAGAGAAAAAAGAAATATCAGGAGAAAATATAAGATCATGTTCTGTTCATCATGTGGATCGCTCATAATACCAAATAACGGGAAATACCTCTGCAATGTGTGTGGCAATGAGGAGAAACAAAAAGGGGAAAACAAGATCACAGCAAAAAGCACGGGAAAGGAGATGGTTGTCATCAAGGAAACAACCCGTGTGGAACCCCTTGATTCCGAAGCTGTCTGCCCCAAGTGCAACCATAAGGGGGCATATTACGTGCTCAAGCAGACAAGGGCAGCGGATGAACCCGAAACTGCAATTTACACGTGCCAGAGCTGCAGTCATCGCTGGAGAGAATACTGAGGTGTTGAATGGTACTTGAAAATCTTTCATCTTCCCTGAGGGATGTGTTCAGGAAAATTTCCGGTTCCGGATACATAGACAAGGAAACCATAAGGGAGATGATCAAGGAGATACAGAGGGCCCTCCTGAAGGCAGATGTCAATGTTAAGCTGACAGTGGAACTGACCAAGAGAATTCAGGAGAGATCGGAAAACGAAAAACCTCCTGCAGGTATGCCTCCTCAGGATTATATCCTCAGGATCGTCTATGAGGAGCTGCTGGGCATACTGGGAAAAGGATCTCAGCTGAAGCTGCAGAAACAGAAAATAATGCTCGTTGGATTATACGCAAACGGAAAGACCACAACAGCAGGAAAGCTTGCAAGATTTTTCATGAAGAAGGGCCTCACAACAGGCTTTGTTGCATGCGATGTGCACAGGCCCGCTGCATATGAACAGCTGAAAACGCTTTCAGAACAGTGCGGTGCAAAGTTTTTCGGCATAAAGGGAGAGAAGGATGCACTGAAAATCTACAGGGCATCAAGGCAGGAGATGAAGGATGTGCAGGTAGTCATAGTGGATACTGCAGGAAGGGACTCTCTTGACGATGAACTGCTGAAGGAGATCAGGATATTGAAGAAAGATGTTGAACCTGATGAGGTTCTTCTTGTCATTGATGCAACCATAGGGCAACAGGCGGGCCCCCAGGCGAAGGCACTGATGGAAGCCGCAAACATAACCGGAACCATAATATCAAAGATGGATGGAACTGGAAAGGCGGGAGGAGCACTCAGCGCAGTTGCGGAGACTGGTTCACCCATTTACATGATAGGAACAGGGGAGCACCTGGACGATTTTGAAATTTTCAACCCGAAGAAATTCCTCTCGAGAATGCTCGGAATGGGGGATGCAGAGGCACTCCTTGAGATAGCGGAGGAGAGTGACATCAACCCGGAGGATGCTGAAAAGACAGTGAACAAGATCATGAGCGGAAAATTCAACCTCATGGATATGTACGACATATGGGAGAGATTTGCAAAGCCATCCGTCATGAAGAAGCTTTTCGATTCCATGCCCCTTGGAAACATGGCAAGCTCAAAGCTGAAGATGCTCGATCCTGATGCGGCCCAGAACAGGATAGAAAAATACAGGGTCATAATGGATTCCATGACCTACAGGGAACTGGAAAATCCCGACATGATCAATGCCAAGGTCATAAAGAGGGTGGCCATAGGCTCTGGAAAAACAGAACAGGACGTGAGGGGCCTGCTGAAGGAATACAAGGGCATGAAGGAAAATGCCAAGATGATGAGGGGAAACAGGGCCCTGAAGAAAATGCTGAAGAGCCAGTATTCAGGTGATATTCAGAATCCCTTTGACTTCACGGAATGAATTCACATTCCTATTGGCACCTGAGACATGAATTTCTTCAGCCGATCAGCGGGAGGTTCCGTTATCATGTACTTCTTCCATTTCTTTTCCTGATATTTCACTCCCTCATCCCAACCATGATCAATCATGTCAGTGGTTGTTTCATATGAAAACCTGAAAGTGTTTCCTGCATCTATGCCCAGTATATTGTTGGTTCCAAGAAGATTTGCCAGTAAGAACACATTCTCGGGAACTTCCGGAAAACCGTTATGTGTTCTTCCAATCAGTCTGGAATAGTTCATTGCGTTCTCCTCTTCCCTGGATTTTCCCTCCAGAAAACTGAATTTTTCCCATCTCTGTCCATACGTGACCCTTATGCTGAAAGAATTGACGTCTCCTATGATCTTCAGTGATGATTCTTCACCTTTCATGATGGGCCCTTTTGAATAGTTTCCATAAAACTTTTTCATCTGGCAATTCTGCGAGTGCGTGATGAGTGGATCATCCAGGTTCCCATGGCCAAGGGCGATGAATGATGTCTGGATTTGCTGGTTGATTCCTTCTATGGAACAGTTAGTTGTGAAGTACCCCCCATTATTCTCAACAGAGAGCAGGGTGGAATTTATCTTCAGTATGGCCCCCCGGGATATGGCATCTGTGACAAATGCCTTGATGAGTTTTTCCCTGTCCAATGATATAACAGGTTCGGTGAGCCTGAAAGTTTCTTCAGACCCAACAATTGACTGATTCCATGTTATTCTGTCATATTTTCCGTTGATCAGGGACTCGAACTGCTGGAAATATCTCCTGTAGGTTGATTCTGATATCACCATTATTCCTGTCTGTTTACTCCCCATATCAAGTGTCCTGTCAAGGATGATGGGCTTGAGCCCGTTCTCAATTGCAGCATTGGCTGCGGCTATTCCTGAAATGCCTCCGCCTACGATGGTTATGTCATACTTCTCCATATTGCCATTCCCCATGCTTATATTACTAAATTATTATTTCGTAATATGACCACTCAATCTCTTAAAATGCTGAAAAATGATATAGGGGAGGTCATAGGACTCATGAAAAGCCAGTCCCCGCCTCACCATTTTGAGTTTCATGATCCTTACTGGGTCCTGATCACCACAATGCTCTCCCACAGGACTAAGGATCCCGTGACCGATGATGCCGCCCGGAAACTCAGGGCAAGGTACATTGATATGAACGGTCTTGCAGGGGCCCCATATGAGGATGTGCTGAAAATAATAGAGAAAGTGGGATTCAGGAATGCCAAGGCCCGGAGAATTATAGATGCATCGAAGATCATACTGGAAAAATACGGGGGGAATGTTCCCCCCTCTCTGGAGGAACTCACCACAATTCCCGGAGTTGGAAGGAAAACTGCAAACGTCGTGCTCTCCGACTCTTTCAACATACCCACCATAGCGGTTGACACGCATGTCCAGAGGATCAGCGTGAGGCTTGGGATTTCAACATCAGAAGATCCAGAGGAGACAGAGAGGAAACTCATGGAAATTGTCCCCAGAGAATTGTGGGTCGGATTGAATCCCATGATGGTTGAATTTGGAAAGAATGTGTGCAGGCCCGTGGGGCCCCTGTGCGGGAAATGCCTTATACAAAAATATTGCGACTACGACATCAAAAATAAGAGGGATAAGGGAACAGGAAAGTCCTAGTTCTCCTTTATAAGGACTGAATAATATTTTGAAAGGCTGAGTTCGTCCCCGTTCTTCACCTGCAACTTTTCGCCTGTGTTGAACTTCTTTACCTGCCCGCCCCTTATGAGCCAGATTCCATTCTTGCTGTTTGGGCTCTCCTCTGCAACCAATCTGCTGCCCTCTATGGATAGAATAAGCTGCTCCCTTGAAACATATTTAAGGTTGAGAATGTTCTCTACGTGTTCCTGAAGCGTCTCTCTACCAACTACCACCTTATCTTCTATCTCGATCTGAGAAGTATCCGGCATCTGAACCAGATACTTTCGTTTCCTGCTTGGCATGTGCCTTCTCATAAAAGATGAGGATAAATAACTTTTCACTTATGCAATCCCTTAAATATGGTTAAATCTTAAATCTGCAACCCGGAATGGAAGATCAATATGGCTGTGCAAACGTCTTCCTGATCTCTTACAGATTATGGTATTGACTATATTAGGAAAATTTATTAAGCGTATTTAAATGCACATAGACCTAAGTGATAATCAATGGTTAATGTCAGAGAAATTCCCGCAGATGTTATGGTCGAAGAACTTACAACAGAATTCTCTTCCATGGAAAACATAAAGATTCCGGAGTGGACTATTTTCCTAAAGGCAGGCATGCACAGGGAAAAGAGTTGGACCCAGGAAGACTGGTACTACAGAAGGCTTGCATCAACACTGAGGAAAGTCTTCAGCAATGGAAATATAGGAACAGAGAAACTCAGCGCCGAATATGGCGGGAAGAGAGATGGCGGATCAAAACCGTACCACCCGGCAAAGGGGAGCAGAGCAATAATCAGGCACATGTTCAACACACTTCAGGAACTCGGCCTTGTTGAAAAAGGCGAGAGTGGAAGGCATGTAACGGCAAAAGGCCAGGCATTGCTCGACAAGGCAGCCAAGAAAGCAATGGAAAAAATAGTAGAAAAGAATCCTGAACTCAAAAAATACCTTTAAAAGAGGGTGTCCAAATGGATAACGACAGGGACCTGGAAGAAATAAGAAGGAGAAAAATGGAGGAGATCCAGAGTTCGAATTCTCAGGCACAGTCCCGCGAAGCAGAAAGACAGCAGCACGATGCAGAAAGGGCCATGAGGCTCCAGATACTCAGGCAGATACTTGATCCTGTTGCAAGGGAAAGACTTGCAAATATCAGGCTGGTAAAACCCGATCTTGCAGAGAATGTTGAAAATCAGCTGGTGCAGTTGTATTCAATGGGCAGAATAAAGAAAGTGATAAACGACGATGAACTTAAACAGATTCTGTCAAAACTGACGGAAACAAAGAGAGAGACAAAAATAGAGAGAAGATGAACATGAGCAGAAACAAGGAATTGGGAAGGAAAATCAGGCTTATGAAGAGAACCAACGAAAACAGAAGAGTCCCCGGATGGGTTCTGATGAGAACAGACAGAAAAGTCAACCAGAACGCCAACAGAAGAAACTGGAGAAAGAACAACCTTAAGCTGTAGGTGAATTTAGAATGGCAGACGAAACAACAACTGAAATTATAATGAATATTCCACTGAGAAAAGCCTTCAAGGGTTCAAAGAAGAGAAGAGCAGATACAGCCATAAGCATAGTCAAAACACATGTATCAAGATTCACCAAGACAGAAATCTCAAAGGTTTGGGTTGACGGGAAGATTAACGAGGAGATATGGAAACGCGGAAAGTACAAGATACCCGGAAGCGTCAGAGTGAAAATACTCAAACTTCAGAATGGTGAAACAGAAGTTCTGATGCCAACAAATGATTAAAAAATTATCAATTTTCAACAGTGATTTTATCGGGCTCTACTGCAGGGCCTGGAACGATATCGCGATCGTTCCGAAAAATATTGATTCTTCTGTCATAAGCGACATAGAAGAAGCACTTAAAGTCAGTACTGTGCAGAGCACCGTGGATCAGTCAGGAATGTACGGAGTTTTTTCAGTGCTTAATTCCACGGGCATCATCATCAATGCAGGGCCAACACAGGACAGTGTAGATTTCAAATACGGAGACAGGAACATACTTTTCCTCAATGATTCCGTGAATGCAGTTGGCAACGACATTATTGCAAACGATCATGCGGCAATGGTGCACAGGGATTTC
>JAKAPZ010000059.1 GCA_021822985.1 Thermoplasmata archaeon
CCGATCTAGGAATAAACCTCCCCGCAAGAACAGTGATCATAAGGGATCTGACAAGATTCTCCGATGGGTACTCCTCCTATATATCAAACATGGAAATAGAACAGATGCTGGGAAGGGCAGGAAGGCCGAAATACGACAAATTCGGTGAATCATACATATACTGCACAAGCCAGGGAGCAGTGAACAAGGTCAG
Organism: Thermoplasmata archaeon; assembly: GCA_021822985.1. GTDB lineage: Archaea > Thermoplasmatota > Thermoplasmata > Thermoplasmatales > Thermoplasmataceae > Cuniculiplasma. The sequence goes on from JAKAPZ010000059.1 coordinate 194, forward strand.
GGATTTCCTTGAAAACGGTGTTGAACCGGTCATGTCCAACCTGTGCACAGAGAAGAACATGGGATTCAATATACTGGCACTGATCAGCACAAGGCTGTGCCCCAACATGGAGAGCATGGAATCTTTCTTCAAAGGAACACTGTATGCAAGGCAGAAGGGGGAGGAAGACCTGATGGCAATGTCGGAGAACATAATCAGGTTCCTCAGCGACAACGACTTCATCAGCGTGAGTGGAAGTTCCTACAGGGCCACGGAATTCGGAATAATGACTTCAAACCTGTACATAAACCCGAGAACCGCCTATGCACTGACAGAACTCCTTGACAGGGAAAATCTCACGGAGGCGCAGGCCATATACCATATCTGCAGGACACCTGACATGGTCAGGCTGTTCGCTTCACAGAATGATATGGAGGCAGGCTATTCATTCCTCTTAGATATAGGCGAATCACCGGAAGATGATGACGATCTGAATGCCGCAAAGACAGCAATGGTAATCATATCATGGCTGAACGAAGTTCCCATCATGGAGATAGAGGAAAAATTCAACATCGGATATGGAGATATTGAGGGAAAGAAGGCAACAGCAGAGTGGATATGCTACGCAGCATCGAGGCTTGCGGTGAAATACAGGAGGCAATACACCACATTCTTCGACATCCTCAGCCTGAGAATGAGGGAGGGAATAAAGCAGGAGATTGTATCCCTTGTGGCAATCCCAAACATCGGAAGGGTGAGGGCCAGAAGGCTGTTTGACGGCGGTTTCAGAAGCATCAGGGAAATCGCAGGGGCCACAGTTCCACAGATTTCAGCCATAAAGGGATTTTCCTTAAATCTCGCAGCAAAGACAATCGAATATTCAAAGGAGCTCATGAAGAGAAATGCCGTTGATTAAGCACGTCAGGGTTCAGAAAAATGAAGCGCAGAATGTCATAGATTCTTTACGGGAGAGCAGGGAGCTGCTGATGGACTACTCAATAACCAGAGACGATTCATACATTTACATCCCTGTGAGGGATGATTACGGTTCTGCAGATCTTGTGGAATTGGAGAGGGAAGAATCAAGGAGAACTTTCCCGAAGGGTCATGCAGGCGGTTTTGATCACATTGGTGACATTGCCATAATACATGGGAGAAATGGCGGGAGGATCGAATCCATCAGGGATTTCATCACAAAGGTCAAGCCAGGCATAAGAACCATATACACGGATAACGGCATAAAGGGTGAACACAGGCTCAGAGATCTGGAGTTGCTGTACGGACAGGACAATCCCGAAACAATGTACAGGGAAAATGCGCTCAGATTCAAGGTAAATGTGAAGACTGCATATTTCTCTCCAAGGCTGTCAACGGAAAGATTCCTTCTATCAAGGAGGATAAGGGATGGGGAGAGAATATTTGACATGTTTGCAGGCATCGGGACATTCAGCATCAACCTTGCAGCATCTGCAGCATGCAATATAACGGCATGCGATATCAATCCGGATGCATATGCGCTGATGAAGGAAAACATTTCACTGAACAGGTTAAAGGGGACAGTGGAACCGATCAATGAAGACTCCTACAGGGCAATCGGGGAACTTGGAATATTTCATAGGATTGTTATGAACAATCCAATGCTGAAATACAAGGATCTCGATATGATAATAAAACATATTTGCCAGGATGGAATTCTCAATATATACTTCATAGAGACGGTGGAAGGGATAGGTGAAGTGATGAATCAGATGGAGAATCAGGGAATGGTTCTTCAGGTCAAGAGAATAGTTCATGGATATTCGAGAAACATGTTCATGTTCAGTCTGGAATACAGGAAGGTTTTGAAATGAGTCTGGGAAGGAAGATCGGGGACATAACCGGTGAGATATATGAAAAAATCCTGCTGGATCAGATAAAGGAGGGTGGCCCCGTCCCGAATCATATAGGAATCATCACAGACGGAAACAGAAGGTATGCGAAAGAACATGGGATGGATGCAAACATCGGTCATGTGAAGGGGAAGGACAAGCTGGAAGAGGTCCTTGAGTGGAGCATGGAAATAGGCACAAAAATAATTACAGTTTACGCTTTTTCAACGGAAAATTTTGACAGGGAACCGGGTGAGGTGGAATTTCTCTTCAATCTAATCAATGATTCATTGAGAAATCTCATGAAGGACAGGAGGGTCATCAACAACAGGATCAGGGTGAAGGTCATAGGCAAGCTCAACATTCTTCCGGAAAAGCTCATCAGAACCATAAATGAACTGGAAAATTTCACGAATTCATATGAAAATTTCAGGCTTAATATTGCAGTGGGCTATGGTGGCAGGGAGGAGATAATGGATGCAATCAGGAAGATTGCATCTGACTACAAGGAAGGCAGGATCTCCATGGAAGATATCGGACAGGACAAATTCAGGGAATATCTGTACGATGGAACGGTTCCCGATCCTGAACTCATATTGAGGACAAGCGGTGAGGAGAGGATATCAAACTTTCTTCTCTGGCAGAGCGCATATTCTGAACTTTATTTCTCAGATGTCTACTGGCCCGCCCTGAAGAAAATAGATTTCCTGAAGGCCATAAGGGCATACCAGCTCAGGCAGAGAAGGTTCGGGAAGTAAATGTGGATAGGGCTGGATGACACAGATTCCAGGGAAGGCGGATGCACGACCTATATCGGTTTTCTGTTGGCATATGAGGCAAGGGAATACCTTGTGAGGTTTCCAAGGCTCGTGAGGCTCAACCCGAATATTACATACAAAACGAGGGGAAACGGTGCAGTGAGTCTCCAGCTCTCCAGGAAAGCCAGTTCTCCAATAAGGATAGGAAAATTCAACGGTGAATGGATCTGGTCCAACTCAGCCAATGAAGGAGAAGATTCTTTTATAGATGAACTGAAAGCTCCTGCGGAGAATATTGTGGAGAAGCATTATGCAAAGGATCAGGAAAATACCAATCCCGCACTTGTTTTCTGCATGGAAAGGCCACCCGAATCCTTATACATGGATGCACTTCAAAGGGAAATAGATCTGAATGAATCAATGGAATTTGCAAAATCCCACAGCTCTTTCTTCAGGATATGGGGAATAGGCAGGGGAATCACCGGAAGCCTTGCATCCATAGCATGGAGGCCGGGAAGAAGAACCTACGAACTCATTTCATACTCCTATCCGCATGGAGACAGGGTTCCTGATCAGGATAAGAGGATCATAGGAGAAATATGCGAATCGAGGGAGGAGACATTCAACAGCATGGATTCAAATGGCCACATTGCCCTTTTTCCCAGGGAGAGGACACCTGTCATATATGGTATAAGATCCGTTTCACATGAGGTTCTTCTTGAGATACAGTCAAGGATAGCAGAAATTTATCCGCAGTATGATATGAACTTCATCATCTATGAGACAAACCAGGGAACGGATGATCATATAATTCATGATCCTGGTACGATGGAAGAGTCAGGGTCATACTCTGTGCATGGAACTGTTACTGGAATGCCTTCAAGGGGGATTGGCGGGCATCTGTTGATTCCATTCTCCGCAAATGGGATAAAAACAAACCTGATGGCATTCGAACCATCCAAGGAATTCAGGAACACACTTGAAAATCTTCGCCCGGGCGATATTCTGAGGGCCTACGGATCCATGGGAAAGGGAAACATAAAACTCGAGAAGATCGATTTGAAAGGTGTTTCGGAAATTTACAGGAGAACACCTCCTGTATGTGATGTGTGCGGAGGAAAAACCATGAATCAGGGGGGAAATGTATATGAGTGCACCGAATGTTCCCGCAGGTGCAATCCCACCTATTCAGGGGAGGGAAGGAATATTCATAAGGGGAAATATGAACCGCCGGTGAATGCAAGGAGGCATCTGTCCATGCCGTGGAAACTGGAGGGGTATTTCTGAACATGAAGATAGCTGTCACAGGCGTGCCGGGAACAGGAAAGACAACACTTTGCAGGGCCCTCTCAGAAGAAGGATACCGGGTAATGGACATGAATCAGGCAGCACAGGAACTCGGTTGCATCGAAGGCCAGATCGTGGATATTGACTGCATGAACTCGAAACTTGCAATTGATGGAATGATCATAATGGACTCCCATTATTCGCATCTTCTCTATCCATGGTGCGTGATTTACATGGAATGCGAACCGGATGTGCTTGAAAAAAGACTGAATTCCAGAGGATACGTTCCGGAAAAGATCAGCCAGAACATGGACAGCCTTCTTTCTGAGGATATACTGTACCAGTGCATGGAATCAATTCCTGCTTCAAGGATACTGAGGATTGACACAACTGAGGATCATATGGAGAAAAATTTAAAAGCAGCTCTGGTTTTCATCAAGAAGATGGAGGGTAAATTCAATGGGCCTTGATTCATACAGGAAAAATGCAGAACCACTTCTTGACAGGATGGCTTCCCCCTTCATGAAATTCAACCCGGACACCCTCACGGTGCTCTCCTTTGTTCTTGCAGTGATCTCTGCCCTTTTTCTGATCATTTCCGGTAGATTCATTCCATGGTACTTCATCATATTTGCCTTCGTGGCCCTAATGCTGTCAACGCTTTTTGATGCGATGGATGGGTTTGTTGCAAGGAAGAAGGGCACAAGTTCGCCATATGGCGACATGCTTGACCACACATTCGACAGGTATTCTGATTTTGCACTCATAACCGGATTCGCACTTTCGCTTCAGGGAAACATCCTGCTCGGTCTTCTTGCAGTTGGTGGAGTTTTCATGTCAAGCTACATGGGAACACAGGCACAGGCAGTGGGCCTGAAGAGAAATTATGGAGGAATACTGGGAAGGGCAGACAGGCTCGTACTCATGAATATTGCAATCATTGCGGAATTCATATATCCCTTCACGTTCAATTTCTATATTGCCATCACAAGCATCAACCTGATGCTCATATGGTTCATCCTCGGGGGCCACGTGACTGCCATCCTGAGATTCAAAAAAACAGTGAAGGATATGAAAGAGGTTCACTGAAGAACTGCTTCAACTTCCTTCATAAGTTCATGGGAATCGTTCTCGTTCTTTCCCTGCACAAATATTCTTATGATGGGCTCAGTGCCTGAAGGCCTTGCAAGTATCCATCTCTCTCCCTTCCTTATCTTGATTCCGTCAGTCCTGTCTATGTTCCAGTCAGGGTAATGCTTCAGTATTTTTCCCGATACAGATTCAAATTTTTCGTCTGTCCTGAGCGTTTTTCTTGTTATGGAATACTGGGGAAGATCTGCAATCAGTTCGGAAAGTTTCTTTCCCGTTTCAGCCATGATGTGAAGTATTATTCCAAGGCTCATGGCCCCATCCCTGCAGTACTGGTGATCTCCGTATATGATGCCGCCATTCTCCTCGCCACCGAGTCTCGCTTTCTCCTCGATCATGGTTCTTGAGACTATGGGGGCCCCGACCTTTGTCCTTATGATCCTTGCACCTGCGGCTTCGCATATCTTATCCACGGAATCTGAGGAACTGACAGGCGTGACAACCTTCTCGCCCTTCCTTATATGGTGTTTCACGAAAAGCGCAAGTGTTCTGTCACCGTCTATGAAGTTCCCCTTCTCATCTATGAATACTGCCCTGTCCGCATCGCCATCATGGGCCACACCAAGATTGAATCCGCCGGATTTCACCGTATCTATCAGGTACTTTAAATTCTCGGGTTTTGGTTCGGAGGGCCTTGAAGTGAAAAGGCCGTCGGGATTTGCATTCAGCGTGACAACAGAGGCCCTGAGTCTTGAAAGAAGTTCAGGCGTTGTTCTGAAAGCTGCACCATTACCTGCGTCGAAGGCCACCCTCAGATTCATATTCCTGATGGCATCCACATTGATCGATTTCATGATTCCGTTTATGTAGAGTTCGAATGCGGAATTGTCATGATGTTCCATTCCTATGTTCTTCCAGCCGGCAGCAGAGGAACTTTTTTCATAATAGATATCCTCAATCCTGTTTTCTTTCTCCTTTGCCAGTTCCGTTCCGTCACTGTCAATGCATTTGATGCCGTTGAATTCAGGAGGATTATGGGAAGCGGTTATGACAACACCGGGAATATTATGGATCTTGCAGTAATACTGAACTGCCGGTGTTGGAAGTATTCCAAGCATGATGACGCTGGTTCCGGTGGAAAGAATCCCTGAAACGACGGAATTGATTATCATGGGCCCGGAGAGCCTGTTGTCTGAACCTATGGAAACTGTGCCCCTGAAATAATGGCCAATGGCCTTGCCAATAGACTGGCAGAACTCTGGTGTGAGATCCTCATTGGGTATTCCCCTGATGCCGTTAGTACCAAAAAGCTTCTTTCTGTCTCCCTGCATAACTGGACATATGTAACTTTGTATTATAAGTATGTTGCGGCTGTATTAGCCATCCCTGAATTTACCATATCATTCGAAATTTCAAACCTATAATTTGTAGTTTCTTCCTCTCCAGGAAATTTCTTTCATTCTGGATGCAACAGCTAGATTCCATGTATAGAAAAAAGGCATCATGAGTCCTATGAATGCATACACAGGTTTCTTTTCGCTGTTTGTTGTGTA
>JAKAPZ010000060.1 GCA_021822985.1 Thermoplasmata archaeon
ACCGATCCACAGTAAAATGATGGAAAGAGTAAGCCATCCGGAATTCAGGTTGATGCTCTCCTTTTTTGATTCTGTCAATCCTTTTTTCTTTTCCTCCTGCCATATTCTCACCATTAGAGCCAGTGCCGCGAATCCTGCCGCACCATGAACCACAAGGCCTCCTGCAAAATCACGAACCCCCATATTATATAGCCATCCGGTTGGATTCCATATCCAAGCTGCTGGAATTGTCCAGATCGCTATAAAATAGACAATGGAAAACAGCATAAAGGAAGTCATTTTCATCTTACGGAGAACAACAACACCCACAAGGGCCAAAGTCACAGAGGCAAATGCAGTTTCGAATAGAAAATACGTTCCTGTTGAAAGATCAGTATTAAAGAATTTTGTACCTGTCAGCCAGAATACTCCGGTAAGCCCGCCTGCCGAATTTGATGAAAACATCCCAAGAAATATACTGTTATAATAAGGATTCCCTATTATTCCACCTATTGTGGGAGCAAAGGCAATATTGAACCCCAAAAGGCCCATGAAAAATAGCGAAAAACCAGTTATTATGACTGTCTTGTGCAAACTCTGCTCCATTTTCAGGTCCAATTCACCAATTTCCAGAAAACCCACAGAAATGGTCATAGAGAATACAAGAAGGCCAGATATCAAAACCCATAAATTATTTATCAGACTGAACTGCATATAAAAACCCTTTTGCAGGTAATCTCAAACACTTATTTGATATTTGGTTTTTATACAATACAGAACAATTTCACCCACAGGAGTGGCCATTTCCAACCTGTGGCCCATGACACAGTTCTATGAAAAGGATATCATGTATTCGAATTTTTTTAGTGAAAATGATTTATTCGAATATGTAATTACCCTGAATGAGTGAAAAGATACTCATAAAGTTCATGCTCATTGGCCTCCTTGTAGGTCTGATTCTAGGTATCATTGGTTATATACTCACAGTAGGCAACAATATCAAGATCATGTTCATTCTTTCGTTGCCCGAAGGGGGCCTCATCACTGGGCTGCTTTATGGTGCATTGCTTTTTGACAGGGAATCCTATCCCGTCAATCCCTGAAGTTTAGGTCTTTCCTTTTCCACATCAATCACTGTTATTCCCTCCATGCTTTCAAAACCTTCTGTCACAGATTTCCCGTCGTACTTCACATCGACCCAGTTTTTTCCCATATAAATTCTTCCGGTGAATGTGCCAAAGAACATTATTTTGTGCTCCGCAAGGAACACTGATCCTTCCCTGAGGAAGACGGGCATCTCTCCTGAATATCTTATAAGTGATTCCCCCCTGTATATGTTTCCGTCTTCGAAGCAGTACCATCTTCCTTCAGGAAGGATGATGTCCCTCACCCAAAGATTTCTTGAAAGCATGGGGGCCACCAGTATCTCCTCACCAACCATATATTCATCATCGACACTGAAGTACCCGTCGGTTCCGGGATAATTGAAACTGAGGGGCCTCAGGAATGCCTCCAGATTCTCCACCGCACATGCTGCTTTCCAGAGGAGGTGGGGAATTATTGCGTTCCTCAGTTTTATTATTTTCCTGAACTTGTCCACGTAAGGTTTCGGAAAAACATAGGGTTCACTGTCGGATTCATGTTTTTCCTTATGATTCCTGTAAAGCGGGAAGAAGATAGCCATGGAGTAAAATTTCAGAAGCAGATCAGGATCTGTCTTGCCCAGGAAACCTCCAAGATCGCATCCTGCAAATGGCATTCCGGTGATGCTCATAGAAGTTATGAGTGGTATTTGCAGGGCCATATTCTCATATCCTGCCTCCCCATCCCCCGTCCACATTACTGCATATTTCTGTATTCCGGGATACCCCGATCTGGCGAGAACAATTCCGTCATTTCCCACGGCTTCCTTCGTGATCTCTGCCTGTTCGAGTGCATACAGGTTGTGTATCTTCTCATGCCTGATCTTCTCTCCCTTTACATTGTGAATCACATCATGATCGAATGTACCCTTGCTGTTCTTCACGGTGGGTTCGCTCATATCCAGCCATATGCCATCGAAACCATATTCGAGGAATTTTTTTATCTGCTTATGCCAGAATTCTTTCCCCTTCTCTGAAAGAAAGTCGGGAAAAGCACTGGCCCCTGCGTGGGAATGCCCGATATATATCTCGCCATTATCCGTTTCAGCATACGAGCCAAGCCCATCAAGGAATATTTCATCGTTCTGATCTATCTTTATGCCCGGATTGACCAGTGGTATTACTTTCACCCCCATTTCATGGCAATCCCTTATGAAACCTTTCATGTCCGGAAAATTTTCCCTGCTGACTGTGAAATTCCTGTATCCGTACATGTAATCGATGTCGAGATATATGGCCCCCACTGAATCTTTCCCGAAAGTTTCCATATACTTCCTGATGACATCCATTGCAGAATTTTGCGGAGAGTATGAATAACGGCATATCTGGTGTCTGAAAAACCAATCGGGAATTTTGGATGGATGGCCCGTGAGGTCTAGATATTTCCTGAGTGTTTCCTTTTGGGAAACTCCGGGTATGACATACATGTCAAAATCAGCTGAAAATACCGTTATATTGATGGAGTCGTACTTCTCCACGCCAAAATCCATCTTTATCTTCCCGGGATAATCGATGAAGATTCCGATGCTGCTACTCTTGTTCACAATATAGAAGAAAGGAATCGAAAGATAGAGCGGATCAGAACCATTTCTGTATCCATAAACATCCGTGTTCCAGAAGATGCTCTGCGTTCTTTTTTTCTCCACAGGAAGTGCTTTTCCTCCCAGCCCCATAATATGGTCATTCGAAGCAAGCGGAATTTTAACTTCCGTGTATCCATCCATAGGAGAAATACTGAACTTTAAGGGAATCCTGCCCCTGTCAATTTTCGAAGCAGGGCCTGCTATGTACCTTGTATGATCATGATTGTTTCCATAACATATGGTGAATATACCATTTTTCTGATTCTCCGTTATCTCCATGGGAATATGAAATTATCAATGACTAAAAAGTATTTGATCATTCATCCAAAAAAGAATAAAGGTTGAGAAGTGCACTATTCACTTTCTCTGGATCAGATTCCGGGCATTCCATTCACCGTTATCCTGTCTCCCGAGTAATCCACGTAAATATTCTTCAGTTTCAGGTATTCCCCGATTCCATGATTGCTGCCTTCTCCTGCCTGTCCCGTCATCCTGAAACCTGTGTGGTATCCCTGAGAGGCTTCCGGGCCCGTCATGTTTATATAAAGTTCTCCAAACCTGATCCTGTCTGCAGCATCCAGGGCGAAATCCATATCAGATGTGAAAAGATAAGATGCGAGTCCAAACCTCGAATCGTTTGCCATGTGGATCAGTTCATCCTTCTCCTGCACTTCCATGACTCCAAGCATGGGCCCGAATATTTCTTCCTGGAAAATGTCGGAATCCTGAGTTGCGCCACCAATTATTGTTGGCTCAAAGAAAAACCCCTCACTGAATCTGTCTTCCAGATGGGGAGTTGTTCCTCCATGCAGTATGGAAAAACCCTGTTCCGTTGCTTTTGAAACAAAACCATTCATTGTGCTCACAGCGCTGCTGTTTATAAGGGGGCCCATCTGCGAGATTTCCGGATCACCCACCCTCATTTTAGAAACCATGCCCATGAATATTTTCATGAACTTTTCCCTCACATCCCTGTGCACATATAGCCTCTCCGCTGCAATGCATGACTGGCCTGCGTTCCAGAACTTTCCCCACATCAATGCCTTTGCTGCATTCTCAAGATTTGCATCCTTCCATACCATGAATGGGGCCTTTCCGCCAAGTTCAAGAATTGTTTTCGCCATGTTCGCAGATGTCTTAGATATTATTCTCTGGCCCGTTTCGGTGGAGCCTGTCATTGTGACGAGAGAAACCTTCCTGTGGGAAACGAGAAAGTCTCCGATCTCCGAACCTTTTCCGGTTATGAGATTCAGCACACCGTCAGGAATTCCTGCCTCAACGAATCTCCTGACTAACCATTCTGCCGTGAACGGCGTATCGCTGCTGGGTTTCATGACAACAGTATTTCCGGTGGCAAGTGCAGGTGCAAGCTTTCTTGCGACCATGGCTGCAGGGAAATTCCATGGGGTGAGCGCAAGGACTACACCGTATGGCACCTTATACTGGAATATTTTCTGCCTGTTCTTCTGTCCCTCAACCACATCCCCTGTTATCTTCCTTTCGAATCCTGAATAGTAATATATCTGATCAAGAACACCGGATGTTTCCTCAACCGCCTGAGCCCTTACTTTCCCCGCTTCCCTCACCAGGAGATCTTCAAGTTCCTTCCTCTTCGATTCTATGATCTCTCCTGCTTTCCTTAAAATGATTGCTCTGTCATGGGATGTTGTTTCTGACCATTTCTTGAAAGAGTCGTCGGCAGCATCTATGGCTTCTGCTGCATCGTTTATTGTGGAAGAAGGAAACTGCCCCATGAGTTTTCCTGTGGAAGGTTCAAGTTTTCCTGAATATTTTCCATTTTCAGATTCTTTCCACTGCCCTGCGATATAATTTTTCATGATTGTGAATCCACTTTATGACATATAGTATTTTCTTCAAAATGGTTTTTTATGCCTTATTGTATATTTTAACTTCAATTGTGGAAATCTTTAATAAATGCCCGTCATATCATCTGGTGTTGAATACTATCCAGATTGAAGTTCTAGCCGTTTTCATAATTTCCACCGTAATCTTACTTACGAATAAGATAAGATATGATCTCGTTGGGATTGTGGCTGCCCTTACTCTAATTATTATTGGTGCCATATCTCCCACCGTCGCGATCACGAACTTTGCCTCCCTGCCCGTATTCCTGCTTGCAGTGGTAATGATAATAAGCAAGGCCATTTCCGACTCCGGAATAATGGAAAAATTCGGTGATTTCCTCACAAAGAAATTCAACAACGGCTACCTTATAATTACAATTCTTCTCCTTGCCACGGGAATAATGTCTGGTTTCATGAGCGATGTGGCCCTCACACTCATGATGATACCACTTGCATATTCCCTTGCTGAAAAACTGAAAAAATCTCCATCCAAATACCTGATGCCATTTGCATTTGTAGCAGTCATTGGCGGAAGATATACAGTGGCAAGCACATCATCAAACCTGATACTTTACAGTTTGTGGTACCAGAACACAGGCAATTTTTTGCCATATTTCACGTTCTCTATTCCCGGGTTCATAATACTTCTCATATCAATACCCATCATAATTTTTATTTCAATCCTCATACCGGACAAAAAGAAAGCTGAAGTGGATCTTGAAAATTACAAGACAGGCGAATATCTTACAGAAGCAAAGATAGGCCCCGAGAGTGAAGTGATAGGAAAAACTGTAGCTGATTTTGAAAAAATGTACAGTGTAAGGATCGTGGGCATATATCCCGGCAGGATTGGCAGGAAGGACAGGGTGCTGGAAGCCGGGGACATAATGATTGTGAGATTGAAACCTGAAAATGTCACTGCCATTTCAGCCATAAAGGGCATCACAATCGCCCCATCTGAAGTTATTCAGGAGAGCACAACCCTAAACGAAATTTTCATAATGCCGACATCCAGGCTGGTTGGGAGATCAATAACAGACCTGAAATACGCCTCCAGATTCAACCTTGCAGTTCTTGGAATCTCTGCATATGGAAAAATAATATCCGGCCGCCTGAGGACAATACTCCTTGAGGCAGGAGACGTGCTTCTTGTTTCTGGAAATGAAAAGGATATTGCTGAGTTCATAACAGAAAATGGTCTTGCCCCGCTGAGGAAGAGAGATATAAAAATAATAAAATGGAAGAGCGGCCTTGTAACCATAGGGGCCCTCATTCTTGCTGTGATCCTCTCAACAGTGGGAGTCAACATCCTTGTGTCCTACGGCATTGCCCTTGTCATCATTCTTGCCACAAGATCCATAAATTTCAAGGATATGTATACCCGTGTTGAGTGGCACATTATAGTCTTCGTGGGCTCTTACCTTGTAGTGGGGGGTGCCATAATTTCCACTGGTGTATCAGGAACGATTGATTACTGGATTGCCGGATCTGTAGTGCTTCTATTTCTCATCACATTCCTTCTCGCAAATCTGGTTGGAAACGTTGCATCTGCAATCATCATGGGGCCCATTGCTTTTTCATTCAGCAACCCACTGGTAGCCCTGACAGTTGTCGCAATGGCTGCATCGAGCACATTCCTTACACCGTTTGGAAACCAGTCGAATCTTCTTGTGCAGTCTCCGGGAGGGTACATAACAAAGGACTACCTGAAGTATGGTTCGGTAATGGTCGTACTTGTGTTTGTGGTGACGATGATCTATGCACTTGCCTAGATTTCGTGAATAATTTTTACCATACCTTTCCTGTACATTTCCACTGCCCTGAAAAGCATGTCAAGATGCTCCTTTGATGCTGCCTTTGGTATGGGATATGCCCCGATTGACATTGTGTAAATAAGGCTGTACTGTGCAGGATTAAGCCCTGACTTCTTTATATTGTTCTGCATTCTTGCGTTCTGAGGCATTCTGTTCTTGTTGAGAGGTGTATACGCAACAACCATTATGTTATTCTCATTGCAGAATTCCTTTATCTGATTGTAAGCTGAAACCTTTTCGACATTCACCTCAATCTGGTTTGCGAATATCTGCCCTCCTGACAGTTCCCATGCCTCCCTCAGAAGATCCAGATTGTAATTGCTTACG
>JAKAPZ010000061.1 GCA_021822985.1 Thermoplasmata archaeon
CCTCTCGGTGACATCATACAGCACAGGTATATCCTCTCCCGTCCACTTTGGCGCAAGAGCTGCAGTCCTGAAGGGCTCAACAAGTATCTTCTCCCCGTCCAGCCTCACGGTTCTCCATGTTGCACCCTTTATGACGAAATAAGAGCCGGGCTCTATCTCGTTTGCCACATACCTTTCATCCAGTGTGCCCACAAATTTCCTGTTGACTATATCTATGACCCTGTAGTTTTTCTCGCTTGGGATCATAGATATATTCCCTATGAAGTAATCAAGCGCCCCGGGGCCCGCCATTACTTCATTTCCGTCATATCTTATCTTTCTTGCAGTGCTCAGGAATGTGAGCATTTCGATGTATTCCTCTGTGGTGATCTCCATGAAGGGATACGATCTCACAAGTGAACTGTAAAACTCCGCTGCATTGAATTTTCTCATCTCATAGGCCTTCAGGATGATCTGGTTCGCTGCGGTGGAAAGAGATTTTTTAATGATTGAAACCGGTTCCAGCACCCTGCCGTTCACCTGTTCTATTATGGCATTTGCCTCTTCCAGTTCGATGATATCACCGCAGAGTATGACGCCCCTGGAAACCTTTCCGATCCAGTGGCCCGATCTCCCTATCCTCTGCACGAGCTTGTTGATCTGCCTTGGTGAATTGAACTGTATGACAAGATCTGCACTGCCTATATCTATGCCAAGTTCAAGGGAAGACGTGCACACCAGCCCCTTTATCTCTCCATTCTTGAACTTCGATTCTGCCTCCTCCCTTGCCTCCCTTGAAAGTGAGCCATGATGTACCATCACGGGGAAGCCACTGTAGCACAGCGATATACGGAATGCGATATCCTCCGCAACACTTCTCGTATTGACGAATACAAGTGTGCCATTGTATTTTTCGATGAAATCATGAATTCTCACTATGGCCCCTGCATAGGAACTGTCCGTTCCCATTTTTGCAGCCATATCTTCCGTGGATTTTTCCGGTATGACCAGGTAGAATTCCATAGCCTTCACGAGATTTGTTTTGATGATGGAAACTTCCCCTGAAGGATTCAGAAACTTTGCAAGTTCTTCCGGATTCCCCACGGTGGCTGATAATCCTATTCTCTGGTAATCGCCTGCAAGTTCCCTGAGCCTCTCCAGTGTCACAGAAAGCTGTGTCCCTCTTTCGCTCTGGGCCAGTTCGTGAATTTCATCCACAACAACATACTTCAGGTTTTTCAGTGATTCCCTGACTTTCTTTGACACAAGCAGGATCTGGACAGATTCCGGAGTGGTGATTAGTATATTTGCGGGCCTGTCCCTGATCGCATTTCTCTCATGCTGAGATATGTCGCTGTGCCTCACCTGAACATTTATGCCAAGCAGAGAACCATATTTCCGCAGCCTGCCAAGCATGTCCCTGTTCAATGCCCTGAGGGGTGTGATGAAAAGGCATGTTATTGGTGCGGGGGATTCTCTGACTATCCTGTCCATGATTGGAAATATGGCTGCTTCCGTTTTGCCGCTGCCAGTCGGCGATATAAGTATGGCATCCTTCCTGTCAGAAACGACAGGCATAAATTTTTCCTGCGCTTCAGTGAATTCTGTGAATCCTATTTTTTCCAGAAACCCCAGAAATTCATTGGAAAATATATTTTTATTATTCATTTTTATCCTGCTTTTTAAGCTTCGTCATCGTCTACATCATCATCTTCATCATAATCATCCCGTCTTGAAAAGTTTACCGTATGATCACCTCATCAACTATAAAATTAAGATGTATAAAATGTTTTTTCCACAACCTGCCATAACAGATAAACATGATTCGCTGATCCATTGTTGCTTCTGATCCGGGTTGGAGTGAATTTTTCTCGTGAAATTCAGTGATTCAAGATATTGCAAGATAAAAAGCACTCATGCTGGAAAAATGAATATGCTTTCATGTAATTCCCCGAAGGAACACATGGAAAGTGGAAAGCAGAATGCATCTTCAAGTTCGAGACTGGTCTTTGATGTTGTCATAATCATAGCAATTGCCGTTACCATGCGTGCAACCAATAACATGGTTGTGACCACAATACCCGCTCTTGCAAGATACGATCTCAATTTCACAGGCTTTGAGGTCGGTATCATTTCTGCACTTGCAAGCGTTGCCACCTTCATATCCACGACATTCATAAATGTAAGATTCAACAACAGGACAAGAAGGCCATTCTTCCTTCTTTCCACCATGATGTCATGCATAATCATGCTTGGCTTCTATTTCTCGGACCCCCTCACAATATGGATCGTTGTGATTCTCTCGGGAATGACTGCCGGAATTATCTTTCCGAACACCATAACCTATGCCATGTCCCGTGGTGAAGGGACAAGCAGGGAGCGCATTCTATCACTTTATTCCGTGAGTCTGAGCCTTGGCCTCATAATTGGGCCCACCGTTGAGGCTTATGCCCTGAATTTTGTGAGCTACAGGTTCATTTTCATACTGTTCATTCCGATCCTGCTTGTGGGAACCTTCTTCTCATTTTTCGTGAAATTCCCTGAACTCGGGCCAAAGCCCGCTGTCTCGAGTTCCATGAGAAGCCCGGGCTTCCTTGCTTCCATACTGAATATAACCATATACAACATTGCATTTGCAGCCTTAACTACCTTCGTGGTAATTTATGCAAAAGACAGCCTTGGAATATCCAGTTCCCTTGCTTTTACGCTCTACATATTCTTCTTTGCGGTTTCCTTCAGCACAAGGGTTTACATGTCCATCAGGCCCTTCAAATTCCTGAAAATGCCCATAATGATATCAACCATTATCACCGCAGGGGCACTCTTCTCCATGCCCTTTGCACAGAATTTTTACCTTCTTGCGATTGCAATGGCACTTCTTGGAATACCCCATGGCACCATATTCCCCATATCCACCATAATGATCTCAAGAGGCTCAAAGCCTGAGGAGAGAATTACAATCAACTCATACTTCTTCGCCTATAACAACGTTCTCTTCATCACCGTTCCGGTGGTATTCGGGTTCATATCACAATACATTGGCTACGGATACAGTTTCCTGCTTATGGGCATCCCGACTGTTGCATCATGCACCATCCTCATGAAGAAATTCGGAAAGAACAGGCTCATATTCTACAGATAGAATCAGCTTTCCATGATCTTTTTTGTTTTTTCCCTGAAATCGCCGGGAATTTCAGGCCGGGAATTCACAACATTTCCCCCAAGTGCTTCCATTCCTGCGATGGATTCAACTTCATGAAGAATATCCTGATCCCTGTAGAATATGACAGGTGTGGGGCCCGTGTCTGCAGTGACGAACAGTTCTTCCCTGTGCCTCCTGCCCAATTCCATTATTCTGGTGAACCTGCTGTCAAGTACAACTGTACCCCTGCTTGTCAGAAGAGCATGCATCTGAAGCATGTCCTCCTGTGATCTCCTTATCATGGACATGGGATCAAAATTTTCCCTTATATGCCGGATCGTGAGTTCATACTTCATCCTTGCCCATCTGTCATAGAATGGGGATGATGAAGCGGTGCCATGGGCATCCTCTGTTTTCAGCGGATTTGCCGTTGGAAAACATGCAATCTTCATTCCCCCGAGATCGTCCCTGACTCTTATGGCATGATTCCTGCTTTCGGGGATGCCGGGATATGAAAGCCATAGGCTTATTCCTCCTGCCGCAGACCTTGTTCCCGAGCCTGAAACATATCTTGCCCATTTTGATATGAACTGGGATGAGGGATTGGAAAAAAATAAATTGCAAAGTGCGGATGATACGGCACATGCAACAGCTGCAGATTCTCCAAGGCCTTTGGCATCCGCATACCTTTTTCTTCTCTCTATGTTGAATGTGAGTTTTTCCCCTATGCCGTATGTTTTCCTGAATATATCCAGTGCCTTTTTTGCCCTTGCGCTGTATGAACTGCTCTCGGTGCCATCCAGGATTACCCTGTCCTTTTCAGATATCCACACACCGCAGAGTGCAAGTGAAAAATCGGTTGTTGCGGAAATTGACGGAAAATTGGCAATTTTCCTTTCACTGTCATAATAGCCGAGGAATTTCTCAAGGCCCGTGATGGGATACCCGGAGCCGAATGCCAAATCCTTCCTGCCAAATTCGGGTGTCCTCATGGAAAAATCCAGCCCGCTTTCCCTCAGCTCCTTTCTCAATGATGCGGAAAGTGCCGCGTATTTCACCATTCACATCATTCCTTCCCTTGCAAACTGGACAAGTTCCTTCCTTGTTGCTGCATAATCGACATTGTTGAATTTTCTCAGATGATTCTCATCAGACGCTTTTATGGAATAGTCCATTATTTTCCTGTAATTTATTATATTGCCAGAAAGCCTTGTTCCGGGAGAATTGAAATGGGTAAATTCCTGCCTCTGGTTAAGCCTCTCCACATGAAGATTTCTGTCTTCTATGTACAGGTAAGCACTGCAGATCTTTCCCAATATATCCCTGAAATGATCCGGTATGAAATAGAGTGTTTCTACAATCATGGGCTCGCCGTTGTCGATGGCCCTCTCCATGATCCTGTGTGTCGCAAGATTCACCTTCTTTCCCTGCTCAATGAATCCTTTTATGAGGTTTTCATCCGTGTTCTCATCGTACAGCTTCCATGAGTCATAAACGCTCAGGTTTATCACATCATCTTTCGGGAAGAAGGGCCTCAGGCTCTCCCTTATGTAATCACCGGAAAGAACAATGTTGATTCCCAGTTCCCTTGCTATGTGGCCAGAAATGCTTGTCTTCCCGACTCCGGGAACTCCTCCGATCAGAAGGACATAGGAACGGCTCATGCGTGATCACCCATAAGTTCCATGACATCTCTTGTATCTATGACATAACTGAAACGTGACATCATCTCCAGGGCATTGAAATGCCTCATTTCCCATGGACTGGAGACACAGTCTGAAAGCACTACGGGCAGGAATCCGAGATCTGCAGCGATCATAACATTGTACATGATATCTGCCTCGGTATTGAATCCTGTGAATATTACATTTTTCCTGAATCCCTGAATCCCCTCACCCATGGAATTGAAAATGGACATGCTACGGCATTTTGTGGATGGATTCATTGTAAAATTCCTGAAATTCCTTTCAAAATTCCTTTCCATTTCTGTGGCCCCCCTTTCTGAATATATCCTGTTCTTGTTTTGCATGTGCTCCCTGAATTCCACACTTTTTCCACGGTAGATGGAGTCAGGAAGGATATAACTGAACGACTGCACGGACATTTTTTTTATCAATTCCCTCATGTAATGGTAAGCGTTGAAAAATTCCATCTTCGAGAAGCATGATTCGAACCTCTCAGGCGTGCAGTTTATTTCAATAAATGTAAAATCACCTTCTGAAATGATATTTGCAGCTTCTTTTCCAAGAACCATGGATGTGTATTCCACCCTGACATTAAAAAATTGCCTGATGAAACAGGAAAGAATCCTATTTCTCAGCTTTGGCTGCCTGTGTCTGGTTATTTGATGACTTGTTCCTCAGTTTCACATACACGTATATGAGCACGAGGAATGCAAGTGCCAGTGCGGCATATGTGTAATCATTGAACAGGGAGAGTATATTCTGCCAGTTGCTTCCGAGCAAATATCCAAGATATATGAGCATGGAATCCCACAGCACAGCACCCACTAATGTGAGCGTAAAGAATTTCCAGAAATTCATCCTTGCAAGCCCTGCAGGTATGGATATGAATGTTCTGAAAACAGGCACAAGCCTTGTGATGAATACCGATAGCGCACCATATTTCTCAAACCATTTCTCTGTCTTCGAAAGTGCCCTCTCGTCCAGCCTTATATATTTTCCTAACCTCAATATGGCTGGCCTTCCCCCGTAAAAGCCTATGGCATATGCAGCACCTGCACCCACTGCGTTTCCAATGCTTCCTGCAGCAAGTGCAAGGGCATATGCCGGTATTCCCGCATACGATGGAAGCTGGTTTGTCAGTGCAAGATATCCTGAAAAAGCCATTATGACTTCAGACGGTACCGGAAGGAGAAGCCCCTCCAGAAACATCAGGAAAAATATTCCCGGATAGTTGAAGTCCTTTATGATGAAAATAATCAGGTTTACCACATATTCAATCAATGATGTAATTACAGATGTCATTCAATGTTCCTCTTCATTCTTTTTCATGTTTTTTGTGAACAGTTCCACAATATCTTCGGAAGTCATCCTGAACTGCCTTGTGACAAGATTGCCCTCAAGAAGCATGAGCTGTGAAAGCTCGTCAGGATATCCCTCGGCATAAACAATCTCCCTGATCATGGAATTCATAATCATCTTTGCGCAGACCACGCAGGGATGGGTGGTTGTATAAATTGTGGAATCCCTTATGCTTATTCCATGCACAGCAGCCTGTATGATGGCATTCTGTTCTGCATGCAATCCCCGGCAGAGTTCATGCCTTTCACCGGACGGAATATTCATGTCAACCCTGATGCAGCTCACAACATCACAGTGTACAGAACCGGAAGGCGGGCCGTTGTATCCGGTGGCAAGCACATGCTTGTCCCTGACAATTACTGCTCCCACTCCCCTGCGCACACAGTTGGATCTGAGGGCTGCAAAATGAGCCATT
>JAKAPZ010000012.1 GCA_021822985.1 Thermoplasmata archaeon
GAATCTCGATCCCTTTCCCATGGCTTTTCCTATGGCTTTGGAGAAATCCTTTGATGACACACTCCCGGCAACAGAATTCACAGGCCCTGAAAATTCCGGATTCGCCATTGCCCTGATTATGATCCCTGCCTGATCGTCTATGTGAACCCATGGAAACATCTGTGTTCCCGGAGAGATGTAGCCACCAAGGCCCTTCCTGAAGTATGGTTCAAGGGAACCAAGGGCCCCTTCGGACCTCTTCAGCACGAGCGATGTTCTGATGAGCACAGTCCTTATTCCGCTCTTCTGTGCCCTGAGGGCTTCCTTCTCCCATCTTTCAACAAGATCGGCCCAGTAGTCCTTCCCTGCAGGAGATGATTCGGAAGCAACAACATTTCCGGTATAACCGTAAAAACCTGCCGCAGAACCGTTTATGAAAACTTTGGGCTTTTCCGGGCATTTTGTGATTGCATCCACAATACGTCTTGTCCCGAGAATCCTGCTGTCGTTCACTTCTTTTTCGTAATTGCCCTTCCATCTCTCGAATATTGGAGCACCGGAAAGATTGATGACCGCATCTGCACCATCACAGAACTCAATCAACTGTTCTGTGTTTCCCTGATTCCATTCGAAGAATGCAGAAACATACGGAATTGATTCTTTTGCCCTGTCAATGTTTCTCGTAATAACAGCAACATTCATGCCTGCTTCATGTAGCGCTTTTGAAACCGAATTTCCTATAGATCCGGTGGCCCCTGAAATAACAATCTGGCCAGACATATATGTATAATTCTACCCATAATAAGATTGTTTCTAACGGAAGGTCAGGAAAAATATTAAAAAATGTATAAGTATAGTTTTCGATACAACTATTCATCCGTTTATCGATTATACTCCTCATGGGCAGACATAAATCATTAACCGTTGAAAAGAAGGTCATTGAGGCTGATATAAACAGGAGGATCGGGGAAGAAAAGAACAGTGCCTTGATCATATCCCGGCTGATATTCATCAAGCCCCATATGGTGGGAAGAGAGTTGTTGAAACTGCAAAGGGTGCTGGTGTGGTGAAGAGAACTGAGTGCCAGTGGCTGGAAAGATGGAATCAGTCAGAGTTTGAAGGGCCCGTCCTGAATTTGCCGGCGTCAAGACGTCAAAATTAACAGAAGGAAAGAAAAGGGGAATGAAGAAATTTCTGGAAGCAAAAGATCTGTGGTACCTGAACGATATTGCTGAACTCATAAAGACAGAATTCAGCATTGAATATTCCGAGAAGCAGTTGAGGAGAATACTGTGAGAATTTGGTCTTTCAGGAAACGGGCCATAATAAGAATGCAAAAAAGTTCAGGCCCAACAGATTTGATTTCCACTTATTCAATGGATATGGTGTTGTAAACATATATCCAAACCAAGGCAGGAGAGCGTAATGGATTTTCTTCATGAGATGAGGTACAGGAATCCTTTCAACCACATCATCCTTATACTTGATAATTTCTTCGCACACAGAACGGAGAACGTGGCAATTACTGCGGAGATAGGGATTAATCAAAGAAACTGGCTGATCTGTTCGGGTTGAAGTTATTCCCAAGATCTTGGGAATTAAGGCTAAGAATCTTTGCTTCTCATTAATGTGAGATATTTCATGTGAATAAACGAAGCTACCAGAATCAGAGGGAAATAAGAAGCAATAAGAACCCATTGAACTTGCTCTACCAAAGGCACGTAAACTGTCTCCATGAGTTCATGTCTGAAAATGTAGAGTTCTAGCCCGGCGACTGTTGTAGCCACAACCATGACTGAAAGAGCCATTTTTTCGTAAATCGCTGCCCTGACAGAAACTGAAGTGTGGAAATATTTGAAAGCAAGGTAAAAAGTCTCTCCTCCCCCTATTACGAGAAGTAAAAACCAAAAATAAAAAAGTTGGATAATAATTATCACCTAATTAATTAAACCATACCCGGTTTCCGTTACCATGATCGCTCACAAACTCATTAGAAACGCCGGATGCATCTGCACTGAAAGTGACTCCAACAATACCCCCATAGGCTACAAACGGTACGTTATAACAAAAAGTATAAGAGTTTCCATTGGAATTTAAACCATATAGACCGATAGATTCTTGAAATAACGCTGCTGACGCATTCGTGTGTTGAATACCTTGTGTTTGGCCATTAGACTGCAACCAATTTAAAAACAGATTGGCTATTGAATTTTCCACTCCACTCTGATTTTGTGTAGTAATTGTTGCAGTTTCAAAGTTCGGTGAATATACGTTAACAACATGAGAATTGGAAGTTTGAACCAAATCTGAATTATCAGCAGGAGAGAGCCTTAAAGCAGAAAGAGAATTCACTACAATCGGAGAAATAGATATTATAATTTTTATTCGGATGTCATTTTTTAAGTTCATAAATCATCAATCCAATACAACATATATAATTATAGGCATGTGCGACTTTGTGAGAAATTCTTGGATACCATATTACTCACTTTACAAACACTTTATAACCCTTTCCCCGCTTTAATCCCCTTCATTTCTGACTGACTCTTTCGCTTGACGAAATATAACCTGACATTCGCAAGTCTTATTTATGAATCGGCAATCACAACATGTGAAGTACAATCCTGTCTCTTTCTGGTCAAAAGTGGTATCGGATGCCATGATGAAAGAAAAAATTGTCTTAGACAGGATAGACATAAATGGAGAAGAAATACCACATCCATCAATATCCGGAATGTTCCAGAGATCAGTCGGCGAACTTAAGGGTCAGGTTTCTGACTGGAGGAGAGGAATAGACGGCAGGGACGAGAGCGTACATGTGGTGGAATTCACGGACAGGTTTGAAGTCCATCTCGACCACTATGATCCTTACAAGAAACCGATTCAGCACCTTCTCTTTGACAGTCCAAAATATGGGGCCCTTACTGTAATCACAGTATCACTGGCGGCAATTTTAATTTTCAAAAAATTATCAGGAAGATAGAATTTCATTCAAGAATATCTTCATTCTGCTCTATTTCCCTGAAGATATTCTCGTACTTTACCTTGAGTTCCTCCTCCTCTTTCACAGCCTTTGAAAGCCTGTCGATCTCTTCCTTCTTGAGTTTCCACAGATTCACCCTCCAGATCTTGCCCTTAGGAAGGGTAAGTTCTTCCCTCTGTGTTTTCAGGAAACCGCTCTCCTCCAGATCGTAGAAAGCGTCTCTTTCTGGAGACGAGAGAACATTGTCCAGAACGTAATCCTCATAACCAAAAAATGCAAGGATGAAATCACAAAGTGCAATTACATCAACATGACTCACTCCCCTGGCTCCATATACATTTTGAAGAGCCCGGATAAGGATACTTCTCTTGAGGACTCCCATGACAATCAGCGCATTATGCATTATTGTTTATTAAATTTCCCTTTTACTTTAAGCCATATATAAATACTAAACAGAGCAGATTCTATATATGAAAAATAGGATATCATTTTCTCTATATCCGTGAGAATGAATATCACGAATTGCTCAATGGCTTGTTTTACCTGACCTTCTCCCCTATAGCCTTTATGTGCTCTATGATCCGTGGATCTTCCAGTCCGGTTATGTCCCCCGGATTCTCTCCCATGAATGCACTTTTCACAATTCTTCTCATTATTTTTCCATTCCTGGTTTTTGGAAGCGATCCTATGTGGATGACATGCTTTGGGGAAAATGATTTTCCAATGCTGTTCTCAACCTCCTTCCGAATCAGTGTTTCAGCACTCTCATTTCCCGTATAGAAGATCACTATGGCCTCTCCCTTGACCGGATCAGGTATCCCGACAGCAGCAGATTCTATAACTCCTTCCACCCTGTCAGCAACCCCTTCCACCTCTGCAGGCCCTATCCTCTTTCCCGCTGTCTTTATGACATCATCTGATCTTCCATACAGGTAGAAATATCCCTCCCTGTCCATGAGGGCCCAGTCTCCATGGAACCATGTACCCGGAAATCTTGACCAGTAGGTGCTGATGTATTTATCATGATCACCCCATATCCCCCTTGTCATTGACGGAAGATGTTCCTTTGCGCAGAGATATCCCACCTGATCGTATATGTCATTTCCGTCATTGTCCTTCACAGTTATTCCCATGCCCAGGCCCCTGTAAAGGCATGCAACCTTCAGCGGCGTCACGGGAGTTGATGCGAGAAAACATCCGATTATGTCAGTTCCTCCCGATACGTTGCATATGGGAATCTTTCCGTTCCCCAGCACATTGAACAGGTAGAGCCATGATTCCGGATCCCATGGTTCGCCTGTCGAGGCAAATGCCTTTATTCCTTTGAATAGTCTTCTGATTCCGTGTGCTTTCATTGTCCTCACGAAGGTTGGAGACAGGCCCAGAATGGTTATGCCGTTTCTCTCCACCATGTCCCACACCCTTTCATTATTGGGAAAATCCACTGCACCGCTGTACAGGAATAGTGATCCCCCAATGGCATGTGCACCAATAATCTCCCAGGGGCCCATCATCCATCCGAGATCTGTTATCCAGAATATTGTATCGCTCTTCTTGAAATCCGTGTAATAATGCACTTCCTTGACAATATTTATGAATGATCCTCCATGCACATGGACAGTACCCTTCGGCTTACCTGTGGTTCCTGAAGTGTAGAGCATAATTGCTGGATCTTCCGATGAGGATTTCACCGATTCTGTGTATTTTCCATCAGACATGAGTTTCCCGAAATCAAAGTCCTTTCCTATGTCATTTCCAAGCGTTATGAGATTTATTCCGTTTATGTCCCTGATGAGGGATGCCATGGGAATCTTCTTCCCCTTTCTCTCATAAGATTCCACAGTCATGACAAATTTTATGCCTGAATCCCTGATTCTGACTTCCACGGAATCTTTCCCGTATCCGGAAAACATGGGAACTGCAATGGCATTGATCCTCATTATGGCATACATGCCGATTATGGCCTCGGGAATCATGGGCATGAATATTCCAACCCTGTCCCCCTTCCTTATTCCAAGTTCATTCAGTGATCCTGCAAGTTTTCCAACCTTCCGATCCATTTCCATGTATGACATGGATCCCATTGTTCCATGTTCATCCTCCCATTTCATGGCGGGAGTCTGATCATTTTTATGCCTCTCGACACAGTTGTATGCAATATTTATTTTCCCTCCAACGTACCATGTGGTGTTTTCCTTTCCCTTTCCAGTATCGGTGATCCTGGTGAAGTTCTCAAAAAAATCTATTCCGAGATGACCAACAAGCCTTTCGTAGAATTCCTCCATGTGGCTGTCTGCGTAATCGTAAAGTTCCTGGATGCTGTTTTTTCCCATGTATTTCCTGAGCGATTCGAGATTGCTGTTTGCTACAGTTACCGGTGACGGCGTATATACTGTATCTCTGGAATATTCCATGCCGGAAAAGAATGAAACCGGATTTAACTCTTTCCACAGTTTTTATCCGGTTGAATGGTGTGAAGCATGGCATGAATGTGTAATATTTCTATACAGTGAAGACTTATGGAAATGTTGAACGGGAGCATATACGAAAGGGAACTGGTTGCACTTCTTTCAGGAAACAGTAAGGTTGTGGATAAGGTATCAAAAAAACTTGACTTCATGTCCCGTGAATCATACAAACATATGGAACAGAATCCTTTCTATGTCACAAGGGCTGCAGGATCAAAGGGTGCGGATATTGTTGCGGCAAGATATGACGTCACTTTCGTGATAGAGGTCAAAAGCTCCATGAATTCTGTTCTCACATTCTCCTCATCTTCAGGAAAGAATCAGGAACAGGCAGAGAGGGTTGGCGAAAAATGCAGCAAGTCAGGCCTTTTCCTCACATACGCATACAGGATGAAGAATGCAGATGGTGATCCGTGGATGATGTTCAGGGTTCCGGGGAATCCGAAGGGAAACGCCAGAAGATTATACAGCATTCTGCCGGAAATTGAGATAACAAAAAATAACAATTATGTGATGAAGTGGGAAAAAGGGTTGCCACTTCACTCACTTATGCAGTACCTGAAAGACTCAGAGTGACTGCTTTATTCCTTTTTCAAATGCGTCCATGCCTTCGTCGATCTGTGCATCCGTGATGATCAGCGGAGGTATGAGCCTTATGGAGCTTTCGCCGGTTCCGAGAACTATTATTCCGTTCTGGAATGCCTTGTATTCCAGTGTGTCCCTGAATTTTGCGAATGGTTCCTTTGTTTTCCTGTTTTTTACGAAATCCACTGCCTGCATGAGACCTACTCCCCTGACATCTCCTATGATCTCATATTTCTCCTGGAGTTCTTCGAGTCTCTTTCTCAGGTGATGGCCCCTCTTCTCTGCGTTCTGCACTGCGTTCTCCTTCTTCATTGCCTCTATGGTTGCAGAGCATGAAACTGATGCAAGGACATTTCCTCCATATGTGTTTGAATGAAGTCCCTGTTCGGGGAAGTCAAGATCTGACCTGAAAACTGTGGCCCCCATCGGTATTCCGTTTGCAATGGCCTTCGCAAGTGACATCACGTCAGGCTCGACTCCGAAGTGTTCTGAAGCGAACCATTTTCCTGTTCTTCCAAAACCGGATTGAACCTCGTCCATTATGAGAAGCATGTCGTTGTCATGTGCGAGCTTAAAGAGTCTCCTGTGGAAGTTTTTTGGCGGTACTATATATCCGCCCTCTCCCTGTATGGGCTCAACAAGTATGGCAGCAATATTCTCCTTTGGAGCGTACATCTTCAGTGTGTACTTCTCAATGAAATCAATGGCTGCGTTCTCCAGATCCTCAGGATTCTCATATCCATCTATTCCAAAGGGGTTTCTGTATGGGTTGGGAAAAGGCACATGCTCTACGCCGGGCATGCTGGGGAAAAGGCCCTTCTTCTGTATTCCCTTGGATGCAGTGAATGAAAGTGCACCCTGTGATCTTCCATGAAATCCTCCGATGAATGCTATGAATCCCTGTTTCTTCTTGTTAATTTTGGCAACTTTTATGGCAGCCTCGTTGCTCTCTGTACCGCTGTTTGTGAAGAAAACCTTCTTGTCAAACTTTCCAGGCACTATGGATTCTATTGCCTTTGCAGCATCAACCTGCTCCCTGTAATAGAAATCGGTTCCTGCAAAGTGCCAGAGTTTCCATATCTGTTCCTGAACCTTCTCCGTTATGTATGGATGGATATGACCCATGTTGTTAACGCTGATTCCTGCTGCAAAATCTATGAAAACGTTATCGTCAACGTCTTCTATATAAACGCCTTTTCCTCTTCTCGCAACCACAGGCAGAGACTTAGTGCTCGTGGCAAGATATCTCGTGTCCTCATCGACAATCACTTTGGCATTTGGGCCCGGTGGAAGGGTTTTAATATTCACCTTCATTTCAAAATCATCCTTGACGCTTTCCTGCAAAAAACTCACCTTATAGTCATATTGTGGGTTTATATATAGATTTTTGAATGAAAATCGGAAGAAAAATACGAATTTCGCACATACCTTTTTAATATCATCTGCGCATAAAGACCAGATGACATCCAATGAAGATAATGCATTCCTGCTTCGCTTTTATCGGGACGAAATCACAGATCAGGAATTTTACCGGAGACTTTCAAGAATAATGCGCAGTCAGACGGCGAAGGATGATCTGATAAGATTATCAGAAATTGAGAGCAGACATGCAAATTACTGGAAATCAAAGCTGGAAAAGAATGGAATCAGCGTGGATCACGTTAAATACAGGAAATTCAGCGTTTTTATCCATCTTTTCCTCTACAGGTTCCTCAGGATAAACCTGACTGTGAACCTGCTTGAGAAGGGGGAGGTTGACAGTATTCTGAGATACAGAAACTTCCTGAAAAAAACCACAGACAGCGATACCATATCGGGCCTGAATAAGATCATTGAGGATGAGATCAGCCATGAGAAGCTGTTTGATGACATGAGTCCTTCGAAGGAAACATCCCTTGAAAATATCCGTTCCTTCATTTATGGAGTAAGCGACGGTGTGGTTGAAGTTCTTGCTGCTATGGCGGGACTGTATGGAATATTATCCAGCAATTTTCTTGTGGCCCTTGGAGGTTTTGTGGTTGCCATCGGTGGAACCATCAGCATGAGTCTCGGTGCATATCTTTCCAGATCTTCTGAGAGTGATTTCCGTATCGGTGAAATAAAAAGGAAAGTTGTGATCGAAGATCGCATTGAGGATGGCAAGCAGAAGGAAATTAAACATGAAAACACAAAATCAAAGGAGTCTGCATTCAATACCGGAATGTCCTACCTGTTTGGCTCTGCATTCCCCATAGTACCGTTTCTGTTTCCGCTTGGCATATATTCACTTGTCATTGCAATCATACTTGTGGTGATTGTACAGGCAGTGAGCAATGGAATTGTTGCTGTGGCCCTTAACACACCAATACTGAGATCAGCCACAAGGGCAGCTGTCCTTTCACTTGCTGCTGCCATAATCACATATGTGGTGGGAGTCATGTTCCATACATACTTCAACATCACACTGGTATGATCATATCATTTTTCTCCATAATAAAATAACCATAAGAAAGCATATCTGGATAGAATTGGAATATTATGTATTTTTATTGATAAGTTCCAAACGATTTTGCCTGATAAATCATGTGTTTCTCCTGAAAGTGCGCTTTCCACTGGAATATGTTGAATAATTGACATTGTGCCTGTGTTTGTTTAACCGCCCCATGTGATGTTGATGCAAAAGTACCAGCTTCTGTGATCCATGGATAGATGAAGTTAATGCCGTAGAATGTTCATAGGAATTTTGGCCATCATTCAACGAATTTGTATACGAGAAATCATACATTGTGTGGAGTTCAGTCGTCTTTTTCACGATGCCTTCTCTCTTTCATCTGATGCCTGAAATGCCAATTTTCTTTCCCCATGGCCCAGCAAAATGATTGCAAATAATTCAAGTAGATTTTCAAATTCTACAGGATAATTAAATTTTTCAAAATACGCAGAAAATCCTGTAGAAAAAACATTGTATAAGAATGATAGATATGTGATTGTAACGAGAAGGGCCAAGAGCAGTGCCAGTTTATAATTATTAAAAAATTTATTTTGATTATCCGGATGATTTGTGAGATTTTTTATAAATACAAAAAGCATACTTGCATAGTAGAACGTAATAATCGAAAAAATGATTGTGAATAGAATATTAGTTAGTAAAATATCAAAATTTAATGTCATAATAACACCTCAATACAAATTTGCCCATGAATTCCAGCCAATTGTTCCAGCTGTACTATTCGTTATGACCGAAAATCCTCCCGCAGTTGTGACCCAAATAGGATTGTTGCTTACCATTGGAATATATGGCACCATTGACACAATACCAGTATTTGTATAGCCATTCCATGTGAATGTTGATGCAAAAGTACCAGCTTCTGTGATCCGTGGATAGATAAAGTTAATGCTGTAGAATATCCGGAGGAAGTTTGGCTCTCCGTTCAATGGATTTGCATACGTGGAATCATACATTATGTGCAATTGCGTTCTCATATTTCTACCCCTTTCTTTCCTTTCTCTAATACAGTGTTAACCAGAAGATATTGTATAAGACCATAGAAAACTAAGAACACAAGCAAATAACCCAACTCCATTTCACTATCTGTGGTTACCGCAATAATGGAAAAATATTCCAAAAAATTTACAAATGATAATGCGGATAAGGCAATAATGGAAAAAACCGAAATTGCATAGGAAATAGTGTATCTTGATGTGAACAAATTACGAAATTTTAATTCCTTTTTTATAAGAAAATCTTTGTTCAATTTAATAGTTCTCACATAGAATAAACACACTAATATGAGAGTTATAGGATAATAAAGATAAATTAGTTGCTGAATCAATTTTTACCACACCATTCATTTTTTTACGTTAGGTATTCCATAAGATAAAGCGGCATACGAAAAAGAGTAAACGATTGCAACCGGGTACAAATAGTTGATTTCATTCATTTCAGTAAAACTGAGCGAGAAATTCAAAACTTCTACCATAGAATATAATATAATAGAGAAAATTGAAATGACCAATATAACAGCATATCTCGAAGGTATCATATTTGGGTATCTTTCATTTTTTTTGATAAGATTTACTTTATTTTTTATAGCAATTTTCATAAATACCAAAGTAACCAGGATGGGAAAAAATGGAAGAATAACAGTTAACAATGTTAAAACCACTTTATCACCTCAGGAGACATTATTTAACCTCAGGATATCTCAATATTAAAATAGTCTGTAAAATAAGATAAATGATGAAAAATAAAAACAAATAATTGCTCTCATTGGATACACTTATTCTTATGTTTAAAATGGAAAAATAAACCAAACAGTTAAAAAACAATAAAGACAAATAGAATACAAGAGATACTGCGGAAATTGAAAGTGAAATTGTATATCTGGAAATAGCTATGTTTCGGAATTTTAATATTTTTTTGACATAAAAATCCTTGTTTCTCATAACCAAACCCATAAAACCCGCACTAGGGCCTATAGGTATAAAGAAAAAAATAAGATCGGATAAAGTTACATCCATTCTATTACCTCAATAAACAGTTCCCCATGAATTCCACCTGATTTTGCCTGATAAGTCATGTGTTTCCGATGAAAGCGCACTTGCCACTGGAATGTGTGGAAGAATTGATACTGTGCCTGTGTTGGTATAACCGCACCACATGGGAAAATCACCCGGATAAGATGCAGGTGAACCTTTCATGGCAATATACTTTGAATGATTGGAAGATGTGTACAGAGTATTTACAGACATTTCAGGATGTTCTTTCAGATAATTCATGAATTTAATGCCTTCTTCCCTGTTCTCCATTCTGAACTTGATCTTTTCCTGATATGTTATGTTATTGATCATCCTTATTGCAGCCGGATTCTGATTGAGGAATTGCGGAAACAATGCTCTTACCTTTGAAAGTGCTGGCATATGGAAATTTGATATATTTCCTCCATGCATGGATTTGCATGCTCAATATTCATGAGATGAACAGGTTTGATAAATTATCAGAAATGTTGAATGAATTCCGGATAAAATACGTTCCGTATGATCTTTTCTCCGCCATGGATACGGTATTGGTGTGGTGTGAAGTGGGGGCCACGGAATTCTGCATGGACATCCCGATGAACATTATTGCTATGAACACCACGTTATTCCGGGCAATCTATTCTTTGCTTTCACAAATTCCTGAAGAATTTCATATATATTTGACTTATACTTATATATTATAATATTTTCATGAATTGATTTCCTGACCCTGATCTGGCTTATTTTTCTTATAAGTTTCAATACATTTATGCCATTAACCGACATTTTCTCAACATTCTGATAGTTAGAATCCCCGCTTTCCCTTATATATCTCAAAAATAATGAATGTTGTATATAATTTATTATTATTTTCACATACGATGTTTTCACTTTATCAATTTATCAGAAATTCCCAATTTAACCGCTTTGTAGAAATAGGAAAAGTGTCAAAATCAATGTCAGAAACAAAACCTGATTTGTTGTGATATTTTAATTTTATTTTATGTGTAAAAAATTTTATGAACATGAAAATAATGATGATATGTGATTCATTATGACAAGATTTGTACTTATTTCGGACAGTACACTCAGTTATGAATACCGTAATTTCCCTCTTCTCGAATTTCTACCATGTGCTCCGGGGGCTGCGGTTCCAGAAAGCATATACAAATTCCTCAAAGGCCCTGCCCCTCCATCCAAACCAAACGGAGAGGCAAAGTTAGCACCATATTCCATAAGAAAACTTGAAGCTGCACTTCTTGCCAGATTCCCGAGGGAACAGATAGCTGTTGCCCATGAAGACTATCTTGAAAATTTCATAAAAGACGATACCGAGATCATAGGAGTTTCCACCATGGATCCTCTGGGCATAGGCCCCACTACCATGTCATATTATGCACTTCTGGGCGGGAACCTTGATGCGTGGGTCAGAAGAGACTGGGACATTCTCATGGAAAGAATCAACCTTGCGAGAAAGGGAAAGAAAGCAAAACTTCTCATAGGGGGCCCCGGCGTTTGGGAATTTACCATACTAAGGGATGAGATTGATAAATACCACTTTGACTATATTTTTCAGGGAGAGGCAGATGATATTGTCTCCATGCTTTTCGAACAGATAGCCCAGAATTCCTTGGATAAAAACCTCTTCAGGGAAGGCTATGTTTCCTACGATGAAAATTTCAGAAGGATACAGAAACCTGATCCTCTGTTCCTTTCCCGGGGATTCTCAAAGGCATCATATCCAAAACTGGAAGAGATTCCACTTATAGTTGAACCATCCGTGAAGGGTATGGTGGAGATCATGAGGGGATGCGGAGTTGGATGTGATTTCTGCGAAGTGACCCTGAGGCCCCTCAGGTATGAGTCATTCGATAATATTGTGAAGGAGATCGAAATCAACAGGAACGCAGGTATGACAAATGCCTGGCTTCATTCCGATGAGGTGTTTGGTTTCAAACATGGAAACATGTTTACTCCCAACGAAGATGCTCTTGCGGAACTTTTCAGCACAGTAATGGGTATAAAAGGTATATCAACTGCGAATCCGACTCACGGAAGAATATCAATTCCTGCTGGATTCCCCGATATGATGAAAAAACTTTCGGGCATACTGAAATCTGGCCCTGATAACTGGATAGGGCTGCAGACAGGTGTGGAGACGGGAAGCGATGAACTTGCAAAGAAACACATGCCCAACAAGACTCTTCCGCTCAAAATCGGGCCGGACGGAAGCTGGCAGGACATAGTCTGGGAAGGAGTGTCTGTGGAAACAAGTAACTACTGGAGGCCCGCTTTCACGCTGCAGGTTGGACAGGCTGGGGAAACTCCGGATGACAACTGGAAAACTATAGAGATGATCAACAGGCTGAGCAATTCCTACGTGGATAATAGACCATTTGAATTCACAGTGACACCGCTGGTGAACGTTCCTCTTGGAAGGATCAAGTCAAGAAACCTGAACACAAACATGCTCACTGTGGACATGATGGCAGTATACTATGCAGCATACAGGCATCTTGCAAAGATGGCCCTGAGGGATGGATTCAGGGATACGCAAGGAAGCTTTCTCTCCAGAGTTGGAACCGGAACAATAATTTCGACCGGAGGATATCTGATGCTTAAATTCATTGAGAAGAAGGCCATGAAGATGGGAGTGGATATTGAAAAGGTGAAGAGATACGGTGTGGAAAACAATGACAGGATAAGCACCCTCTCCGCACTGGCAAGGGCATGAATAATCTGTACCTTGTTTTACTGCCACATTTTTAATATTCATTAATGATAGGTAAGCAGGTGCGTAATTGAGGGAGATATTCTCCATAGGGAAGGAGACAACAGAATATACTGTGGGAAGGGGAGTCGCAGGAAAAGAGATTCCCGAAATGAAAAAAACAGTATTTATCACTTCTTCGACAGTGATGGATAGATTCTCCGGAATACTGAATCTTCCAATGGAAAGAACCATAAGAGTTGAGGATGGAGAGAATGCAAAATCCTTTGAGAGCTATGAGAATTTGATTTCAACGCTCCTTGACATGAACATCCAGAGAGATCACACACTCTGCTATATAGGGGGAGGCACCATTGGAGATATTTCAGGTTTTGTCGCATCAACCTACAGGAGAGGGATAGGGCTTGCTGCCATTCCGACAACACTCCTTTCGATGATAGACAGTTCCGTTGGAGGAAAGAATGGAATCAATGTATCAGGAAAAAAGAACATGGCCGGGACATTCATGAATCCGCATATGATCCTTGCCGATACACTTTTCATCGAAAATCAGAAAGAACTTGTGAAAAATGGCCTTCCTGAAGCAGTAAAACATGGCATGATTCTTAAGGCTCAGCTCATAGAGAAACTGGAGAACCTCAATCTGGATCAGCTGATGTCCGCTGGCAATCTTGAAGGATTCATCATGGAAAATGCGAAAATAAAGGCGGATGTGTGCAATGCAGATCCTTTTGACACAGAGGGATTCAGGAATATATTGAATTTTGGACACACAGTGGGACATGGGATTGAGGCAGCTTCAGGATGGAATATAAGCCACGGTGAGGCAGTGATGTCCGGAATGATTCTGGAAGCAGAAACGACCCGGAGCATGGGCCTCACGAAACCGGAAGTGGCGGAAAGGCTCAGGAAACTTTCTGTAAGATATGGGATTGATATTGAGCGTTCCATGAAATTTGCAAAGAAAATCCGGGAATTTATTAAATTTGACAAGAAGATCAGCGGAAGCGGCATATTTCTTCCCGTAATCAGGGATGTGGGCAATTCAGAGATAATGGAGATGGATCTGTGGAAGTTCATGGATGCTCTTGAAAGAGTCCTGGAGGCATGAATGCTCCTTGGACTCATCGGGAATCCTGTCAGCATGTCTTGGAGCGATATGCTGTTCAATACCATATTCCGGCTGGAAGATTCTGAAAACCTGTATCTTTCAGCAAATGTGGCCCCTGAAACGGTGCCCTCTGTTCTCAATATAAAGCTGTGCCCCTTTGATGCATTCAACGTGACTGCACCATACAAGGAAACTGTTCTTCTGAGCATTCCCGACAGGATGCCCGCAGTGTGGAAGATTGGCTCCGCCAACCTTGTCGTCAAAAACAGGGAAAGTTTCTTGGCCCACAACACCGATTATTACGGATTTCTTGAGACGCTCAGGAAGAATCATGTCTCCCTGGACGGAAAGGACATTGCCATCTGCGGAACAGGCGGTGTTGCCAGGACTGCGCTCTATTCCATACTTACCGAATGTTCTCCACAAAGCATACACATTCTTTCCAGGAATCCCGCCACTGCGTTAAAGAGATTCTCCGGCACCTCCATGTTCTCAGGCATAAAGGTTCAGGGATATGATGATGAAAGCGATTTTGATGTCATTGTGAACTGCACAAGCCTTGGAATGAAGAGAGATGATTCATCTCCCGTGGAGAGAGACAGATTCAGGAAGGGATCCGTTGCCATTGACCTGACCTACCAAAACCCCGTAACAGAATTGATGAGGAATGCAACAGGGAAAGGCGGCAGAGGCATCAACGGAAGGGAAATGTTCTTTTCACAGGCCATGGAAACATACAGGATCGTTTTTGGGCAGTATCCCGAAAAGGAAATATTCAGGAAGGCTGAGGAGGTGGTCATAGAATGGGCGGAAAAGAGATCACCATAAGGGTGAATTCCGGAATATCTGTGGTCAGCGCATTCCCCACGGGAAAGGGTGCAGCTGTCGCAACGGAAATTCCGATGAAAGCTGTACTTGAACCTTCCACAGTCAGGGGTTCCTTTGAAGAGCTGATTGATAACGTTCATTCACGCCTCGGCGGAAACAGGAACGTGAACTTCAGGATTATTTCGGAAATTCCCCAGAGGCAGGGAATGAAGAGCAGCAGCGCACTGGTCGGAAGCCTGCTGCTTGCATACTGTAAATTCAACTCCATAGAATTGAGCAGGGAAGAATTACTGAGAACAGGATCAGAAATATCAATAGATGCGGGCCTTTCCCACACAGGGGCCACGGACGATCTCGCTGCGAGCATATACGGCGGGCTCTGCATTTGCGACAATGGGCGTAGAACTCTTGAAAAAAGACTTGCTGTGAACAGGTATCCATGCATGATCCTTGCAGGAGAACCGGGGCAGAGAAGCAGTTCTTTTGGAGACAATGATTTCTCATGGCTCAAAACGGTTTATGACAGAATGTGGAAGATGGTAGACAGGAAGACCATGAGCATCATAGCTGTGGCAAACGGGAATTACATGGGCCACATGTCCGGAAACCACATACCATACAGCCAGCTGAAGGATCTCAGCTTCAATATTTGCGGAATCAACGGAAGGGGGCCCTCCATGTTTTTTATGTATGATTCTGATCACATGATGTATAAGGATGCATCAGAAATGAAAAGAAGAGGTATGAATGTGCTTGAAACACACCTTACAAACAGGGGTGCGCTGATCCATGAAAAAAAATCTTAGAATCAGCTATGATGAAATCCATGGAGTGATCACTCCGCCTCCATCAAAGAGTTACTCCCAGCGATATGTGCTGATGGCCTCTTTCCTCCCTGGAAAAAAGATCATAGGACCGGTGGGTCATTCCGATGATGAGAATGTCGCACTTGGAATAGTAAAAGCCTGCGGAATGAAGGTCAGGGCCCATGAAGATGGAGTGCTTATCGAAGGTGAATTTTCATGCCCGAAAACAATCAATTGCGGTGAATCCGGAACATCCTTCAGGCTTGTCCATGGATTGCTTTTTGCATCAGGCTGCAGAACGACCATAAATGTTGAGGGAAAGCTTTCAGGGAGACCAATGGGGCCCCTTCTTGAAGTTCTCCGGGAGAATGGTTATGTGTGCACAAATGAGGGGAAAATTTACAATGTGGATGCATCCGGAAGGAAAGAGTTTAACAATGTTTCCATAGATGGAAGCAGCAGTTCCCAGTTCGTAAGTTCAATCATGCTTGCCATGTCCCTCATGAAGGGGAAGAAATCCATCACAACCACGGGAAAGAGGAGTTCAGAAGGGTATATTCAGATAACATCAGATGTGCTTGAAAATTTGGGGGTAGAAACTGAGATTGTGCAGGATAAAATTTCCATATATGGCACTGCATTAACTATGAATGGCACTTACATGGTTGAAAGAGACTATTCTTCATCTGCACCATTAATTGCTCTGGGACTTCTCTGTTCCGAAAGAGGCATTACCCTCCGGGATCTTCCATATCATAGCGCACAGCCAGACAGTGCCATCGTGGAAATTTTCGGTAACCTTTTGCATGTGGAAAGGCATGAGAATACTGTCGATATAACTGCATCAAGAAAGGACACTATTCCGTATTTTGAGGTTGATGTGGACAGATGCCCTGATCTGGCCCCCCCTCTTTCCATCATTGGCATGTTCTCCAGAAATGGCATGGGCCTAAGGAACCCTGAAAGGCTTGACCTGAAGGAGAGCAGAAGGCTTTCAGCAATACTTGAGATTGCGAACAGGCTTGGCTCCAAAGTGGAGTATCATGAAGATCGTATTTTGATCAGAAAGGGAACCCTTCCTGAAGATTTCAAGCCTGCTGATTATCATGATCACAGAATGAGCATGGCACAGTTCATTGCATGTGCTGCATTGAAGAATGATTTCATGTTTCCTGACACGGGAGATGTTTCCAAGAGTTACCCGGATTTCTTCCTCCATATGCGGGATATAGGGTTCATCATAGGCAATCAGGAAGAATAGAAATTGCCCTGTCCCCAGTTTCATTTATTCCATTGAAGGATGAAATGTTCAGACATGCAACGATTCGCGGATCATTCTGTCAGGGACTCAAGTAAGGTGAACTTGTCTCCCTGTATCCTTGCATGAATGCCAACAGGCACAGGAAAATACGGATCAGTATGCCCAAAATCAAGACCCTCCACAAGAGGTTTCTCCTCCGATCCAACCTCAAATTTGAGAATGCGCATTATTCTCGATACAACATCAGACCTCATCTCCTTTGAATATCCCCTGAATCTCCCAAATGCAAGCCCGTTTATTCTTTCGAGCACGCCGTTGATGCCAAGACCTCTGACCATGACCTCAACCTGATAAGGAGTGGGAACATTTTCAGATGTTTCAAGAAGAAGAATGCTGTCGTCCAAATTGCTGAGCTGAGGAAAATAGACTGAACCGCGCAACAGATCCAGTGTCTCAAGATTTGCCGCAAAAATCTTACCCTGCATTCTGTCGCCATTGACCCAGTTCCAGTGATAAGATTTCACCGGAGTGTTCACCGCGCTGAAGTCTGCTGTATGTGACCAGTTTGGATATCCTTCTGAGAACTGTTCGAAACGTTCCATGACGAACCCTGAGGAGTCTTTCAGAAGCATGGTTTCCCAGTATTTCACAAAATCATCCGGGAAATTACGCATCTGGGCAAATCCTGCCATGATTGCTCCTCCGTAAATTGATGCTATGTTGCGGGAATGAAGATATGCTGTTATGGTGGAGGTGTCCGAGAAACCCATGAATAATTTTGGATTTGATTCTATGATAGATGAATCAAGGTGCTTCAATATACGAACCGATTCATCTCCGCCTATGGTGCTTATGAGACCCCCTATGCTGCTGTCTGCGAATGCATCATTCATGTCCATGGCCCTTGCCTCAGGATGAAGGTAAGTGTATTCCATGTCTGAAAAAGCGTGCGGAAAAATTACGGGCTCAAGGTCAAAGTATTCCCTGATGTTGCTGATGCCGATTTCTGCCAGTCTGGGCAGGACGCTGGGAAGTGATTTTGATGGAGATACGATTGCTACCCTGTCTCCCCTTTTCAGTCTTCCCGGTTTGCGGATCATATATTCACCATCAATTTGCATGACAGTGCGAGCAGGCAATATATATTTTGTCCAGCCCGCATGAAACATTTCTTATGTGTTTCCATTCAGGGAATTCGGTGCGAAAAAACTTAAGCAACATAATAATTTCCTGTTATGTTTCTATTCACAAACTTCCTTGAAACGATCAGGAAAGAGATAAATGTAGAGATACCGGAAGTTGCACCGGAAGATCTCATTTTGGGACAGGCTGGACATGGAGACATTTCTGCAAGGCTGATCAGATATCTCATAAACAGCAAGAATGCAGCAGAAATTGCAGAAAAAATTCTAAAAAGGATAAAAACACTGGAATTTGTTTCAAACGCATCAATGACAAATAATTATCTCAATGTCTGGATCAGGCCGGAACATGTATTCAGGGCACTGAAGGAGAGCATTGATTCAACAGGAATGTTTCCGGATGTTTTCCAGGAACCAGAGAGAGTGTCCGTGGAACATACCAGCACCAATCCAACGGGGCCCCTGCATATAGGAAGGGCGAGGAATTCTATCATCGGAGATTCCCTTGCAAGACTGAAGAAAAGAGTGGGTTATCGTGTAACCACACAGTACTATGTGAACGATTCCGGAAAGCAGATGATGTCCCTCTACTTCGGATATGAAAAATTTCACAAAAATGAAAAACCCACAATACCACTGCTTCTTGATGGCTATATCAGGACATACAAATATTTCGAGGAAACAGGCAGCGAGAAGGAAGTGGAGGAACTCATGGAAAGATATGAAAGAAACGATTCCGATCTCATTTCGAAAGTCAGGGTTGTGGCAGGGATCATGCTTGAAGGCATATCTGCAGATCTTGCTACAATCGGCATAAAGATTGATGAATACACATGGGAATCCGAATTCATAGCCACCGGAGAGACCGGTATGGTAATGGAGAGGCTCTCTGAAGATCTCCAGGAGGATAATGGGGCAAGATTCGTCGATATTCCGGGACTAAGGAAGATATACCTCCAGAGGAAAAACGGGACAAGCCTGTACATCACAAGAGATATTGCATACCATATCTACAAATTCTCACAGTATGACCATTGCATGGTCGTGGTAGGAGAGGATCACAGGGAACATGGCAGGATCATGAAATATATAATGAATGATCTTCTTGAATATACAAAAACACTGTCATTTGTGTATTATGCATATGTGAACCTTGAAACGGGAAAGATGTCCACCAGGAAGGGAACGAGCATACCCATGATTTCAGTTTACGAAAAGCTGAAGGAAAAGTCCATGGAAGAGCTGCAGAGAAGATATGGAGAGAACGCTGATGTGAATACTGCAGAGAAGATAGCTGCGTCCTCATTCAGGTATCATCTCCTTAAATTCAACCCCACAAAGCCCGTAACATTCCGGTGGGAAGACGCACTGGATTTCAACGGAGATACGGCAGTTTCCATAATGTATTCCATGGCCCGGGTTACGGGAATACTCAACAAGGTAAGCAGTGAAGGGGCCACGCTCAATATGGTGAATTTTCCCGAAACTGAGAAGGAATTGCTTTTGCTCGCTTACATGTATCCATACAGGCTCATGGATGCTGCAAGGTCAGACAAGCCTGAGATCATTGCGAATTATGCTTTCATGCTCTCAACTTCTTTCACGAAATTCTATGAGGATGTGAAAATTTCAGAGCAACCTCCAGAAATTAAAAACAGGCAGCTGGAAACAGTGAAAATATTCAAAACAATAATCGAAGATGCTTGCGAAATCATTGGAATAATGAAAGTTGAAAAATTATAATTTTTTTTTTAAATGTTAATTTTTTTAAAATGTTAAAGTGATTTGAAATCACTTTTTATTTGTCTTCTGTACTTCAGGCTGCTTCTGATCCTGTGGTTTCTGTTTTGTTACAGCGGTTGAAGACTGCATCTTGGGTTTTATTCCAGGAAATCTTCCCTGTGTTATCCTGTAATAAATCAGCCCAAAGGCGACCAGTATCACTATTATTGCAACCACCACAAGAATGATCTTGAGGTTTGATGCTCCCACTGAAATTGTAGAAGTGTACTGCCCATCTTTCTGAACGAATGATGGCTGTCCGGATGTTGAAGCCTGCACTGACAAATTCTGTGAACCTGCATTCGCAAATGTGACATTCACAGTAAATGTTTTTGTAACGTTCTTGCCCAGATTCACTCCGGTGTATGTCTGTGTGCCTATGACTGAGCCTCCACCATATACCACTATGGTGATGTTCTTAGCAACGGATTTGGCCTGATTTGTCACATTGACAGATATTTCCTTAGACGTTCCCTGTGTGAATGTTCCTGAATAAACGACACCTGACACCAGAAGTTGGGGGCCCGTGTATGCAGGAGTGTATGTCTGGTTGCTGTATGCGGTTGCGTTTGGATTTGATGCATTAAGGTCTATGTGTATGCTGCCCAGAGTGTTGAACTCTACAAGAAGCCAGTTTGAGTGGGTGAAGTTCTTGTGCGAAGTGTTGTATGAAATAATTGAAAGGTTAGTCGTCGGGAATGATACTACTGTTCCATTTGCATACCTGAAAGTCCAGTTGAACTTCAGTGATGAAAAGCTGTAATATTGTGATGTGGTGTAGTTTGCGCTTATGTACATCGGTGTTCCAGCAAGTATTGCACTGACATTGTGATGTGTCTGGTTCTGAAGTGTAATGACAGGTGTTGGTGGGGTGGTATCATTTACGTATACCTGCAGTGAACTCTTAAGAGTCGTGTTTGCTGAGCTTGTGATGTTGAGATACATCATCTGAGTTCCTTTTGATATGCTTGGAGTGGTAAACTTGTAGTTTATCAGTGAACCTGATGCAGTATAGTTAGGAAGACTCCAGCTGTAATAGAGATTCAGGGAATATTTGCTTTTGTTGTATGTGATATTTAAGGAACTCTTGCTTGCATCGAAAGTTATAGTTTGTCCCTGGTTTACATGAAGTGTCCTGTTGAGTGCAGTCAGGTTATGAGTAGCTCCATTTTGTGTGTATGAAAGGTTAAGGAATGGATTGTAAGAGCTGCCCACCGTAAGAACTGTTATGTTTGTCACATTATTGAAACCTGAAGAACTTGTTCCCTTTACGGAGACATGTGTAACAGGTGCAGTGAAGTTGAATGTCATGTTGTAATCCTTGCCTGTTCCTGTGTAAGCAACCCCATTGACATCCCAGGAGAATGAAACACCGGGTGTGTTGTACTCATACTGCCCATTTATCGGGTTGAAAAATGCGCCAGAAAT
Organism: Thermoplasmata archaeon; assembly: GCA_021822985.1. Lineage (GTDB taxonomy): Archaea > Thermoplasmatota > Thermoplasmata > Thermoplasmatales > Thermoplasmataceae > Cuniculiplasma. The sequence continues at coordinate 21,602 of JAKAPZ010000012.1, forward strand.
GTTAAGTGAGAAGTTCTGTCCGTTAGGGGCAATTATTACCGCATTCTTTGCTGATGTGTTGAGTATAGAATCAGTAGTCTTGATTCCTTTGTAATACACAGCAATGTTTGAGTCAGTAAAGTATGGATTCTGAATCTTTCCAAATTTCACTACAACGGTGGATGATGAGGAAACTGGATAAATCTCAAATGGGTTTCCGTATGTGATCTGTGTTGAGGCTGATGAAACTGATTCGGTTGTGTTGGCATAAGTTACAAATGATTCATACATAACTGAAGCCGGTGTGTAGGATGTGCCATGCATGAATATATTCAATTGCATATTCTTGTAACTTGATGCATTGATTGATCCATTATGGTAAGTTGCAGACACATCTGCAAGTACTCCATTCTTCGTAGCAGATACGGATACTTTTTCTGTAGAGGCATTCAGTGAGTAATATGTGCTGCCAACAGTGAATGACATGTAACTGTTTTCTGGAATGTTGTTTGTAAGGAATAATTTAAGCTGTAGGCTGAAATTGGATGTTGCTGATGTGTTGACGATTGCTTCCTGATACTGAAGGTAAGATACTCCAGAATCGTTGAATCCCGGGAATGCTGTTCCCATTATGGAGTAGTGTGAAGTTATGGTGATATTGCGCAGATTCTTGCCAAGTGTGTAGTTGGTATAAACATAAGAAGTCGATTTTGTAAGCTTGTATGTGTGAAGTGATGATATCATTACGGGTGCATAGCCTGATGCTGCAAGAACGAAAGTTGTTCCTGTTGGTGAACTGATTGCAAATGTGTTGCCTGAGAATGTCATTGTCGTGTAAGATTCAACCGTAGAATTGTACCCTATGACATTGAATCCGTTCACTGCCTGCCCAGTGTTTCCATCATATACTGAACCGAAATAATTCAGCGATTTTGTTGACAGATCGAGAGCAAGTATATCATTCGTTGGAAGTGTAACAATCTGTGAGAGTTCACCATTTGTTGGTGATGAGAAGTATGAATTTACGAAGAAGTTCCCCACTGCTGGAAGATATGCCTTGAATGATGAAGCATTTGTGGTCACCTGATCAAAGACATATCCACCCTCAGTTGAAAACTGTATCGTTGCATACTGTCCGTTAAGCCCGGAAAGTTGCACCACTGAATGATAAGCAAGAATGCCTGTTATGTTGAAAATCTCGTTCATTATTGGAGAATTCACAACAATATTGAAAGACTGCTTGCTTGAATAATATACTGAACTACCTGAAGTAGACGTTGTTGGCATAACAGTAACTATGTATGATCCAAAGTTAAGACTCACGTTGAGAGTACTGCCTACAAACGACTGCGAACTTGATCCAGTTGTTGAATTCACGTAAACTACAGGGTTGTTTACAAACCCGATTTGACTCCCGCCATTTTCAAGATAAATATTCATATTTACGTACGAATTTTGCGGGGCTGTTGCACTAGATACGGATGCTATGTTCAAAATTCCTGCAAGGAATATAGCTATCAGGATTACTGACAACATTCTCTTATTGCCCAATTTAATCTTCCTCTTTTTCGCTAAATAAACGGTGCGATATAAACATTCCTTTAGTACATATCCATAATAATTTTTTCCTTATACCTCTTAAAAATGGTTTTCAATGTTCGATTGAAATTTTATCTGAAAAAATAGGGGTCTGTGAATGATTCATATCGGAATTCCCGGCATTATCCTATGTTTTTTCCTGAATCCCGAATATGCAGTGATTATGGAATACGGGGACAGATCTTCTCCCTCGATGCAAATCCAGCTGTTTCCCGCTATGATTCCATGCTCTTTCAGAAAACGTACAGGCGTTTCGCAGGCATACTTCAATATTTCTTCAGGCTCAATCCTTGAACTGTTTTTCTGAATCCTGAATAGGAACTCCATCTCCTGAAATATGTCCGGAGCAGTAACCATGACATTATCGGTGCCAAGCATAACATTCAGCCCATTTTCTTCATACCTGGAGTAGTCCGCATCGATGCCAAAGAACCTGTTTGATCTGGGACAAACAACAGCATATTCTGTAATTGCTGAAAGATCGTGAAATTCCTTATCCTTTTTCAATCCGCTGCAGTGAACTACAAAATCTGGATCGAACTCTGATAGTTTTCCAAAATCCTCCACCCTGTTTTCACTGAAATGTGTGGAAACCATCAGGTTATTTTTTCTTGCATTGTGTATGATGTCCTGAGCCAGATCCATTTTTATGTCTGAAACTGCACTTATTCCGACTCCATCTACCATATGGGAAAATAAATTGAGTTCATTGCCTGTTTCAGGCCTGCAGAATATGATGGCCCCTTCATGTGCCCTTTTTATTGCTTTGAATTGCCCGGTTTTGGACGCTCCAACCTCCCTGTAATCCATAAAAAATGAGGTTCCATTTCTTTTCATATAATTTGCGGATCTCCTCATTCCCTTTATTATATTCGCGGAACTCTCTTCAGACTGCAACCTGTATTTCAGGCCCCCGGGGCCGACAACCTCTTCAAGTGTCCCCTTTGGCTCATTCTTTACAAATGAATCGCCAATATGTGTATGTGCATTCACTGGTGCAGGTATGCAGGTGTATTTCTTCCTGCCTTCCGTATCCTGATGGAATTTTTTGGAACGAAGATCGTACCAACCCTCTATAAACTGCCCTCTGATGAAGAATGTTCCGTTAATGATTTCATCCAATTTTATCACCCCTTTATTACGCCCAGTGGAAACATGCTTGCCACTGGGCGGGATATTCCTGATTTTACCATCGAATTGGCTACCTGCGCAATATCCTTGTAACTCTGTGGAGCTTCTTCCAGTACGGAGTACTGTGAATCCGTTTTTATGCTTATTCCCTTACCGGATAAGTTGCCTATGACATCATTGTAGTCCAGGCTTTCCTTTGCTTTTTTCCTGCTCATAATTCTCCCTGCACCATGGCAGCTTGATGAAAATGCTATATTCTGCGTTCCCGCATTTCCCACCATTACATAGGATCTAGATCCCATGCTTCCCGGCACAAGGATAGGGTGGCCCGTTTCCCTGAATTCTCCCTCTGCTTCACCGGGGCCAAATGCGGCAGTGGCCCCCTTTCTGTGAACAAGTATTTCCCTTTCGCCCTGATATTTCTCGAATGTCGCAATATTATGGCTCAGGCTGTAAACAAGCTTTGAATTGTCATAATCAAACTTGTCTCCCATCACATTCTTCAAGCTTTTCCTGACATTTGCCATCATCATCTGCCTGTTGACGAATCCGTAGTTTGCTGCTCCATTCATTGCGGATATGTACCTGTTTGCGGTCTCTGTGCCAAGTGGAGCATAGCGCAATTGTTCATCTGGAACTTTCTGTTCCGGGAATTTCTGCCTTACTTCCTCAATATAATCCACCGCTACTTGGTGGCCCAACCCCCTTGAGCCGGAATGTACCATAACATACACCATTCCTTCCTCTATGCCAAAATTTGATGCCAATTCATGATCATATATGCTGTCTGCGTACTGAATCTCAATGAAATGATTCCCGGAGCCAAGAGTTCCCATATAGTTCCTGCCCCTTTCGATGGCCATATCCGAGATGGATGATGTGTCATTACAATTCATGGTGCCCAAGTGTTCTGTTCTCCTCAAATCCTCTTTGCAAGTATACCCATGTGAAACAGCCCATTTCAGGCCCGTTCCAATAATTTCCGACATGTCATCAGCACCAGGCTTGAACCTGCTTTTCTTTATTCCAACTGGTATCAGATTCCATATATTATCCAGAATATTTCTGAGATTTCCAGAAATTTCGCTTTTTTTGAGCCCGGTAGAAAACAGCGAGACGCCACAGTTTATATCATATCCCACGCCACCTGGTGAGACAATTCCATTCTCTACTGTGAACGCTGCAACGGATCCAATAGGAAAGCCATAACCCTGATGTATATCTGGAAGGCCCACAGGTTCCATGAAGATTCCGGGAAGTTCCGAAATATTGAGCAACTGATCTATGGCCCCTGTTTTCCTTGAAAGATCAAGGATTTCACTGTTGCCTATGACTCTTGCCCTCCTCCTCCCTTCTTCTATAGTAAATATGGAATCCCCTTCCTGGCCCTTATGCATTAATATCACCATCAATTAACAATGGTTAATAAATCAGTGTGCATGGTAGTATGATGACTCGTAGCATAAATGTTGAGGACATGGACTACGATCGCGCTTTCAAACTCCGGGTAGAGATATATCTGAGACTCAGTGCCATAAGAATTAAGAATCATTATGAAAATCCTGAGAAATTCAATTCATACATAGAAGAAAGGGAGAAGATTATAAAAGAACTTATCGGAGATGCGGAAGTGATGGAATCCGGAAAGAAGATCTATCCATGAATGCCAAATTTGCTGTTTTCCAATAGCAGCCAAAAATTTTCAGTCAACATTAATAACGTTATTGTATATCGGTAATGGATTCCATTGAATGAAAAAAGCAATCTCTTCAAGAAAGTAATTGAAGACTTGGAGCCAGTCAAGAGACATGTCAAGATAATAAAGACCCTTATGGCGGAACAGCCCGTAGGCATAATAAAAATGTCCCAGAGCACCGGAATACCAGTTCATAAGATAAGATATTCCCTGAGAGTCCTCGAGATGGATGGAATTATAACACCTTCAAGTGAAGGCGCGTTACTGACCCCAGATTTCATCGACAATAAAAACCAGCTTGTTGATGAGGCGAGGGTGCTTCTGGACGATATTGAAAGCCTCTATGCTGAATTGAGGCTGGCCCTGATTGGCAAGAAATAGGTTTTTTTATGCAAATAGATGGTTATGAGATAAGAGATGCTCAACCGAAAGACGCCTCAGGCATAATAAAATGCATGCAGAGTGTGATGGATGAGAAGATCTTTCTTGTAAGCGACATATATTTTTTCACAGAAAGAGGAGAAAAAGATATTATCAAAAGCCCTGAAGATCTCAGCATAGTTTCTGTTAAGGATGGCGAGGTTGTGGGAATAATGAGAATCCAGAGGGGCGTATATAAAAAATTGAGGCATACAGCCATTCTGAGCATTGCCATTCTGAAGGAGCACAGAAGGTTTGGTCTTGGAGAGAAAATGATGAATGAGGGGATTGAATGGTGCAGAAACAGAGGCATAGAAAAACTCAATTTGGAAGTGTTTTCCACAAATACAAGTGCAATTGAACTGTACAGGAAACTTGGGTTCAGGGAAGAGGGAAGGAAGGTCAGGCAGTTCAGGATATTTGATGAATATGCAGATGACATCCTGATGACGCTTTTTCTCTAAAATGTGGATAAAAGCAGAAAATTTATTTATAAATGATGACCTATAGCCAGAGTAATGAGAAAATACGGAAAAAGCGACATAGTATATGCTATCTTTCTTTCTTTGCTTATTTTTGCGATGCTGTACGGTGGAATCTCGCTGATAATTGATACATATTTTAATCCGCCTCTGTTCCGGAATTTAGCAACCGGGTTCACTGCAACCGGAATTCTATTCTATTTCTATTATCCTCCCAATGGCGTTTTTTCAATTCTTATTCCACTCCCATTCTGGATCGGAGTCCTTGCAATTGTTGGGATCTATACTGTAATATTCTCAACCCTCATAAGATTCAATTCAAAGAACAGAGGGAAGAATCCTCTGTCAAGTCCGATCGGATTCGTTTCAGGCTTCGGATCCATTGCATTCGGCTTTTCCATAATAGCCATAGCAGTAGTGGCACTTCTTGGCGCCCCAGTTGAGTCGCCGGGACTGACGAGCCTCCAGGCACACCCGAGATTCCTTTATTATCAACTAATATACGCACCAATTATAGAGGAAACAGAATTCAGGATCATTCCGCTTGGAGTGTATCTGTATCTGAGATATAGATTCACAGGCGTTAAGACTTCCATAATGGAAGTTTTTCTGTTTCCCGGTAACATACTGAGAAGAACAGGAAGAAAGCTTGATCTAACAGACTTCATTTTCATTTTTATTACATCCTTCCTGTTCGGGTTGGCCCATTACGTCTATGGAGGATGGTCAGAATCAAAGATACCGCAGACATTTATAGTTGGAATATTCCTTGCATTCGGTTTCATGATATTTGGTCCCTTTGTGGATATACCCATGCACTTCCTCTTCGATGGCGTTGCAAGCATCCCTTTTCTCCCGGGTGATCATGCAGGCGGGTTTACACTGGAAATACTTTACCTTCTGCTCCTGTTTCTCTGCCTCATAGTGACCGTAATACTTCTCGCCATACTCTATATTAAGAAGAGAAAAACAGAAAAAGCTGAAGATTCAGGCATAATCAATCCTGACTGAATCTTCCTCTATCCTGAACCCATACCTGATCATGGAATCGATTACAAGAGGAAAAATCTCCAGTTCAAGGCTGTGCACCCTGTGTGCAATATCCTCGGGCGTATCAGAAGGCAGAACGGGAACAGTAAACTGTGAAATTATGGTTCCGGAATCTATGGAACTGTCCACCATGTGTACTGTGAATCCGGATATTCCAGCCCCTGATTTTCTTACTTCTTCATGCACCTTCATTCCATAATAACCCTTCCCGCCAAAGGATGGGAGCAGGGAGGGATGGGTGTTTATGATCTTCTTTCCGTATTTGCTGACAAAATCCTCGCGAAGTATCTTCAGGAAACCTGCAAGAACTATAAGATCAGGATTGCTATTCTCAAGGAATGATTCATGAGATGCGGGATAATTGATCACTTCCAACCCGTTATCACGCGCAATGGAAGTTGCACCGCAATCCATTTTGTTTGTAACCAGTGCTTTCACACTGAATGAAGATTCCTTCTGTAAAGAGTGATCCAGTATGCTTTTAAATGTGGTTCCTGAGCCGGATGCAAAAACAACTATGGAACCGCGTTTCATAAAGATGCATGAGGTTCGGATATAATATTTTTTCAATGCCTTCCATAGTTCAGTTTATATTATCCTTTAGCAATAACCATTCAATGGAGATCTGGATAGAAAAACACAGACCCGAGAAAATAGAGAATATAGGGGGACAGAATGAAGCTGTGAGAATTCTTAAGGGATTCATTGCTTCTGGAGAGATGCCACACCTTATATTTGCAGGCCCCCCGGGTGTGGGAAAGACCACTGCAGCCCTCTGCATGGCAAAGGAAATGATCGGTGAAAACTGGAGAGATCACTTCCTGGAGCTGAACGCTTCAAACGACAGGGGAATCAATATCATACGGGAAGATATCAAGGATTTTGCAAGAACTCAGGCAATCACTGAAGGCAAATTCAAGATTGTGTTCCTTGACGAGGCTGATGAACTAACTCCTGAAGCACAGGCAGCCCTGAGAAGAACCATGGAGGTCTATTTCAGGAATGTGAGGTTCATATTTTCCTGCAATTATTCTTCAGGAATCATACCTCCTATCCAGTCGAGAGCTGTTGTCATAAGATTTGGGAGGATCGAAAGCGACGATATGAAAAATATTCTCAGGAAGATCATTTCTTCCGAGAAAATGCACCTGAATGAGGAAATAA
>JAKAPZ010000013.1 GCA_021822985.1 Thermoplasmata archaeon
CCGTACCCTCGCGGAATACAGTACTGGCAAGAAACGTAGCAGGCTTAACCGTCGGGTTCGGAATGAGACCGGGTGTGACCCTGCCACTATGGCCGTCGCAACCTGATATTGGTATCTAATACATTAATCTTATGAAATAGGATCATTTTTTAGTAATAAAACTCAAAATAGTTTTAGATTTTGACTCCTTTTTTTCCTAATTTTTCACAATACAAATATTTATATATATACATATAATATATAACATAATGATTGATGACAAAAAGACAATTATTTTTTCATTGTTGATATTTGTTTCCTTGGTTTATTCCCCAATTATTTGTGAAATTTCTAACGATACACCTTCATCCTCTATTTCTTATGAACCACCAAAAAATTTTGTCAATAATCATAACGTTCAATTAAATATGTTTGCTACTAATTCTCAGCGTAATAATGTTAGTAATGATAAAAATAACAATGGAGGAAATATACAAAGCAATTCAACAGCAGAATTAATTATAGGAGGAGGGGGTGATGAAACGTCAGTTAGTTATACTTATATCAAATTATACATTTTCAATGGTTTTGGTAATATAAGTATTAACGGTATTAAATTTGCAGGAGGTAGAACTGTTTCCCTCATAGAAGGAGATACCTATAATATCTGTGCTGATCCATCATATGGCTGCACCTTCGTTAGATGGTTAACTAATTCTGGCACAATTTCGAATGAAACATCTTCTACGACCGTTTATACTGCACCTTATTCAAATTCTTCTAATTCGATAACAATGGTTATAAAAAGTGATTATAACTGTAATAATTGGGCAGGTATGATAGAATCTGGAAATTCATTTTCTGAAGTTTCTGCGTCAATCCAGTTACCTAATTGCATCGGTTACAGTCAATGGAAAAATCCATACGGAACTATAAGTTGGGGTGCTCCATCAACTGAAATAGTTGTAATGTGGGTAGGTCTTGGTGGATATAATGACAATAGCTTGTGGCAAGCAGGAATAGCTATTCAATACAATTCATCCTCAACTAACTTACCATGGATATATGCTTTTTATGAATATGTTTCAAGCAATAATAATGCAACTATTATTATGCACCCAATTTATGGATACAAAATACCATTTGGTGGGTCAATATATGTATCCGTAAGCTACAGCATAATTGGGTATGAATATGGCTGGGAAAAACAAATGGGACACTATAGTTTTTCGGATTGTTATGGTTCCATAAGTGGTTCTGTACTTTTAGGATTTTTCGACCCCCTTGATCGTAGTAGTAGTTTTACATTCTTTAAGCCTGCACCTACCACGGCAGAATGCACTACAGAAGATCCAACGGATAATAATTTCATAATGCCTTCATTCAGTCAGACTAGCTTTTCTAATATGAACACCATGTATAATGGAAATAACGTTTACAATTATATATACGCTCCAATTGAAATTTCTTCTGTTGATGCACACAAATATAGTTATCTTACTTTAAATCTTAATCAATATCTAAACACAAATTTAGATAACAATATATTAAATGGTTTTGATGATACATACAGTTATTCACTGGAGAATTATTTATTATGATAAGGATGATAAAATTTAAGGTTGTATTCATAATCGCAGTCATAGTTGTTGCACTGTTCATTTCGTATATGGTTGTACCCAATGTTCAGGCAGTACTTTCACAAAATCCATCTAATCTGCCATTGAATACTGGAGAAAAGATATATATTGGATATTTCCCGCATAATGGAAATTCCGTTAGCATTTGTCTCAATATATCATCATACGGGCCTAATGAATGCGGAATAATTTATGGGAACTGGTCATCTTCCGGAAACACTTCTTCTGTCATAGTCGTTCCTTCTCTATATAACGGCTTGATACACTTTAAACCTTCATCATCTGGTTCAATATATTACCATGTATACTCAAATAGCAAATATCTCCTTATTTTTCACAGCCTATCAGATACTATTGTCACTGTAACTTCCACTTTCCATGTAGTCATAATCACGTGAATCGATCTTCTTTATCTTCATACAAAATTTTATCTTATGTTTTTGTTAGAAGATATATAGGCTGGAATACCACTTATGATATACACTCACCAACTTTTCTGTGACATTCAATATTAAATTCGAGTATTAGAAAATGGACTGTGATGAATCGGGAAACTTTTTCTATATCTCATCTTTCCACAATTCATTTCCTTTAGTTCAAATTTCCACTGATCTGCAAAATCCATGTCGAAGAGTATTTTTCCCCTTATTTCTGGCTTCTTATTGTTTCCCTTTCGGTTCTTTTGATTTTTGTGACTTTTTTCCCATTTTGGCTTATGACTGTTCAATACAACAGCCAAATATTTGTATTCGAATGTTCGTCGGGTGACCGTGGAAACAGCAATCCTGATATCTTTCAACAATAGCTATGATGGGAGGATCAATGGAGAGATCTCGAAGTTCTTTCGTGATCTTTACAGATATGAGAATTACTTGCATTACTGAAAATTCAGTTCAAGGAGATGGTTTCCTTGACAATGTATGGAACATAAGATCTTCCAAAGACATATTCATAGTAATGAAGGAAGATCGGAAAGAGTTGTTTCTCACCTGAAAAAAAAGGACTCAAGCAAAGTTAAGTGGGAAGTTATTCCAAACAGAAGTGAGAGGAAGATACATGAATTACATTGCACTTAAACATTCATTCAATACAACATTAAACCGTACAAATGCTTTAAAATTGAGGTAAATTAATGCAATCACCATACAGATCACGATAAAATTCAAGACTCTGTTGACACCTTATTTTTAGTAAGTAAAATTTACATAAGACTATTATACTACCACACATGGTATCTCATGACACTTAAAGTAGGTGATAAGGCCCCTGCATTCAAATCAAAGCTTGAGGATGATACGGAATTCAGCCTTGAAGAGCATCTTGGCAAGAACAACATAGTGCTTTATTTCTACCCTAAGGATAATTCGTACGGATGCACCAGAGAGGCCTGCAGGTTCCGGGATGAAATTGATGATTTCAACAGGCTGGACGCGGTCATTGTTGGGGTCAATCGTGGAAGTGCGGAATCCCACAGGAAATTTGTTTCAGACAGAAAGCTGCCGTTCCATATCATTGTTGATTCAGGATCCAAAATTTACGGCCTGTATGATGTGAAATCAGGAATAATAGGAGAAAGAGTCACTTATGTCATAGACAGAAAAGGCATCATCAGGCATGTTTTCAATTCACAGTCGAAATTCAACCAGCATCCGGAAGAGGCAAAAAATGCACTTGAAATGATCGAAAAGGAAAATTGAGATTATTTTTTCACACTGAATGCCTGGAGAACGGGATTGCTGAGGAAGCCCCTTGTGCCCAGAATCTGGTCAACCTTCACTTCCCTGATCTGCTCCATGCTGTCCCTTTCCCTTATGGTTACTATATCCTTCTCAAGTGTGTCATAATCAATGGTTATACAGAATGGCGTTCCTATTTCATCCTGCCTGGCATATCTTCTGCCGATTGCCCCGCTGTCGTCGTAGTATGCATATGGCTCGAGTATCTTCAGTTTTCCGTATATTTCCAGGGCTTTTTCCTGCAACCCGTCCTTCTTTTGCAGAGGCAGAACTGCAACAGGATATGGCGCAATTTCGGGCTTCAACTTCAGCACTGAATATCCACTCTCCCTCTTATACATGGATGAAGCAAGGAGTGATGCAATGATCCTGTCTACCCCGCTGGCGGGCTCTATGACTCTTGCGAACCTTTCGCCGTCAATGTACATTTTTTCACCAGAGGCCCCATGATGCCTTGAAAGATCATATGTTCCCCTGTCAGAAATCCCGGTGACTTCAAGCCATGATCCATTGATCTTTGCTTCCAGATCCCAGCAGTCTGACGAATAATGTGCCAGTTCGTCCTTCCTGTGCTGCCTGAATCTCAGTCTTTCCCTGTTCATTCCTATATCCATGGCAAACCGGTAGGTTGTTTCCAGGAAGAATGCATGATCCGGTGATTTTAATATTTTATTTTCCAAAGCCTTCGGAAGAGTGATGAAGTGATCCTTCCCATTCATGTCATGCAGATTGATCTCATCCTGTAGCGTGGGCATGAATGCCCCATTCACATCCGGATCGAGAAAAACCTCGACCTCTGCCATGTTGAACTCCTTCTGCCTTATGATTGCCTGCCTCGGCGATATTTCATTCCTGTATCCTTTGCCCTGCTGGATAACAATCATTGGAAGCTTGTCCCTGTTGTAATTTTTCAGGAGTCTGAAGTTGACAAAAATTCCCTGCGCGGTTTCGGGCCTTGCAAACATCCTATCCCCCTGGCTCTCGATCGGGAACATGAGATGATGCTCAAATGGCTCTCCAAGTTTCCCTCCGCATCTGGCACATTTGAGATCCAGGCCCGCCATCAGTTTCTTCGCTTCTTCAACATTCTGCGGGACTGCTTCAACCCCTTTATCGGACAGGATTGACTCAATCTTGTATCTTGTTTTGCACTGTGTACATGCAACTGCCATATCAATGAATCTGTCCACATGGCCTGATGCCTTCAGAACAGGTTCAGGTGTCAGTGAGGGTGTGTCGATCTCAATGGCCCCCAGACCCATATAGATGTCCCTCCATGCCCTGTAAACCCTCTCCTTGATAATGGATCCCAGGGGCCCGTAGTCATAAAGCCCTGAAAAACCGCCATAAATTGAAAAAGACTGCCAGAAGAAACCTCTCCTCTTTGCAAGTTCAATAAGATCTTCCATCTCACCCATCAGTATCAGCAAAGAAGTGAATCATTCGCAATATTTCATAATATCGAATCTCCTGATGACTCAGGCATGCTTCCTGCTGAACACGGAAAGTATGTCTATATCAAGAAGGATTCCTTCAAGGCCATTTCTTCCTGATATGACAGGGATCTGGTTGTAGTTTCCGTCCCTCATCCTTCTTGCTGCAATCTGCAGTTTCTCGTTGAGGTGTGCAACAACGGGGTTGTGAATTAATATGGATTCGACTGTTTCGTCAGGAATCTTTATCATGTTCTTCTCAATGAAATATGAGACAACATTCCTCACTCCTTCCCATGACCATGGATCATCCTCGCTGAGCATCTGAGAATTTTCGCTTCTTACGATTCCAATCTCTATTCTGTCAAAGAAGTCCCTGTCCGTAACCAGGCCCTTGAAATTTCCGGCTGAATCCACCACTGGATATGTGAATATTCCGGTCATTTTCATCGTCTTGTAAATTACGGGCAATGGTGTTTTTTCCCATATAGGAAATGCGATGGAATCCATCACTTCCTTCACCAGCACTGAACCGTAGTCCTTCTCTATTGTCCTCAGGAAATCATGAGGCGTCAGGACTCCGCATACATGCTTATTTTCGTCAAGGACCACCATATGCCTGCGCCTTTCAAGAATCATAAGACGTGCAGCTTCATCAATCGGGGTGTTCTGCAGAACGGTTCTCTGTGGCCTTGTGATCATGGAGGCCTGAGTCTCCTCGGGGCGTGAGAAAATATCCCTCCTTGTTATAACTCCAGAGTAATTTCCGGATGAGTCAATCACAGGCATGCCCGTTATCTGGTTTTTTATCAGAACATTCACTGCATCTGAAACAGTTCCCGGTATGCTGAAGGTTATGGGATCTGTGGTCATTATGGAACTTACAGTTTCCATATATGAGCATGTATAATAAGTTAAAAAATTATGGTATCCTATTATACCGGGGGAAATTTCACTTAAATATGAGTCTTTTCACCTTTCCCGTTTTGAACACCCGTTTACTTTCCATTGATAGCAGGATGGAGGAGGCCGTGGTCATTGAAAGAAAAAACAGGTTTCTTGCCGAAGTTTCACTGGATGGGAAAACTATCCCATGCCACATCCACGATCCGGGAAGGTTGAAGGAACTGATTTTTCCGGGAAGCAGGGTGCTGATCAGGAAAACTGCAGGACAAAAGACGAATTTCTCCGTCACTGCCGTCATTATGGAGAATGGTGAGAAGGTCCTGCTTGATACAAGATTTCACAACAGCATTGGAAGGATGTTCATCAAAAACCCGGTTGGTTCGGAAAAGAAATACATGGATTCAAGATTTGACTTCCAGATCACGAATGGATACGTTGAGATCAAGGGATGCAGCATGCAGATTGATCAATATGTGATTTTCCCTGATGCACCAACAGAGAGAGGCGCAAAGCACCTGAGGGAACTCACACTTGCGAAGGAGAATGGCATGGACGCAGGAGTCGTATTTCTTGTCACAAGGAAGGATGCTGAATTCTTCTATCCAAACATTGCAACTGATGTGAAATTTTCAGAGGAATTTTTCAGGGCACTGAATGCGGGAGTTGAGATGATATTCCCAAAACTCACCCTTGCCGGGAGAGATATCGTATATTGCGGAAATGCGGAACTGGCAGATCATGTTCCTGAATTCTTCTGAAAAAGATTAATAAAAAAAAGATGCATTGTACAACATGGAATTTGTCATCACAACTGTGAACAAAACTGAGGATGCTGAGAAATTGGCAGAGGATCTCATCAGGAATGATCTTTCCCCATGCGTGAACATTATTGAGTTACATGATTCAATATATACATGGAAAGGAAAAATTGTCCATGATAAGGAATACATTCTTCTCATCAAGGGTGAGGATCATGAAAAAATATCCGGGTATATCAGGAAAAATCATCCCTATGAGGTTCCGGAAATAATCTGGTTCAGTGGAGAGATTTCCTCCAGTGAATACGGTAACTGGTTTAACTCCTATTTTGGCACCAAATCACACTGATATATGTGAAAGCTAAATGAAAAATGTTTAAATGGAACCAAACATTAGCTGTGAGGTTAGATTTAAATGAGTGGGAAGACAGACTACGATGTAATTATTGCTGGGGCAGGGCTTGCGGGAATGACTTCCGCTGCCATGGCAGCAAAAGGTGGCGCATCAGTGCTTCTTGTGGACAGGAACGACGAGATAAATGTCGGAAAGAAAACTGTCTGGGGCTGGTCCTGCGGTGACGCTGTTGCAGCATCTCATATTGCATTCCTTGAGAAACACCTCAATACCAAATTCGATAAGCCTGAACTTGATCTGAAGGTGGATGGAGTTCTTGCACTCTCACCGGATCTACAGGCAAAATATCCCTTTGATGGGGACGGATACTCCCTTGACAGGCCCTCCTTCGAAAGAAAGCTCCTGAAGCTTGCGAAAGGATACAAGATCGATTACATGCACAATTTCGATGTTTCCGGGCCCGTGGTTGAGGATGGATTTGTGTGCGGAATCAACGGAAAGGACATGGACGGAAAGCAGGTGACATTCAGGTCAAAAATAGTCATAGATGCACTTGGAGTTTCCACAGTCATAAGAAGGAACCTTCCTGAGAATCCGTTTGTGGACAGATCAGTGGATATTGATGATATTGAGAGCACTGGAAGATACATCTACAGTTTCGAACTGGAGAGGGAAGATGAGAAGTATTATGATCCGAAATATGCCCTCATACACCTGAACAATGATCTTGCACCCGGAGGATACGGATGGGTATTCCCGAAAAGCGGAAACAGGGTGAATATAGGACTCGGAGTCCAGAAGAGAAGCCTTGACATCAGAAACAAGAAATTCGGAAAGAATGACAATCTCCAGAAACTCATTGATGACTATGTGAAGTGGATTCCTATTTTCAAGAACCTGAAACTGGATGAGAAGGACAACAACGGAAAGGGAATATGGTCTGTTCCGGTGAGAAGGCAGATGGAGAGCCTTGTTTTCAACGGTTATATGGGAGCAGGGGACAGCATGACCATGCCAAACCCCATCAGCGCCGGAGGAATAGGCCCTGCACTGATAGCGGGAATACTCGCAGGAAACGTTGCTGCAAAGGCAGTCCATGGTGGAGATGTTTCCGTTTCAGGACTCTGGAAGTACAACCTTGACTTTAACGTGGAATACGGATCGAAGATGGCAGGAATGGAAGCATTCAGGATATACCTGCAGTCCCTGAGCAATGAAATACTGAACTATGGCATGAAGAACTTCCTTACAAGGAAGGAGGCATCGGATCTTACAGTTGGGCTGATTCCCGAACTTTCCATCGCGGACAAGGCAAAGCTCATACTCAAGGGAATGAAGAACATAACCGCCTTCAGCAATCTTGTCTTCACAGTGAAGAAGATGAAGGAACTCAACGAAGTGTACATGAACTATCCAAAGTCTGCAAAGGACTTTGCGCCATTCAAGACCAGGGTTGTTCATGAGATAGAGAGCATAAAAGAGAGATTCCCTCCGGCATCTGCATAATGCAGATCAGTTCTGGAGCGGCAAATCCATTTTTTTAAAAATTTCCATTTTTTCGGGGTAGAGGAATGAAAAGACCCTGTCGTCAGTGATGAACGGAATATCCCTTGCAACACATTTTTTCCTTATGGCAGAGTCTGTCTTTCCGTTGCTGCAGAATACAGTCTTATCCTGTGGATGGTCGAAAAGCCTTTCCGCTTCATCCCTGCTCATTGCCTGAATCTTTCCATCATGAATCATGGCTGCAGTTTCCTTTGAAAACACTATGAGGTGGTCTGCAAGGCCCATCTCAGCAATCATGTTTTTCCGCAATTCCTCCAGTGTCCTGCCTGAAACCATGGCCTCTCCGGTGGATTTCATTTCCGGTCCAAGGCTCGCGTTTGAATTGTGGTACCTGTCAAAGGGGAACACGGGAATCTTTGCATAGAATCCATGACTCTCATCGGTGATATTCCTGATTTTTCCGCCCAGTATCAGTTCTGTTCCATACTCTATCCATTGTATTCCTGAATGCTTTGACATTATGGGCATGGTCCTGCTTGCCCTGCTGTTCAGCTCGATGACATATATCCTTCCATCCTTCTCCATGAATTGAAGGTTGGCGAATCCCTTCAGGGAGAAACCGGATGATAGCAATCCTGCGATCCTGATGGCCTCTTCCTTCACGTATTCTTCAGGAATCCCCTCTCCGCCTATGGATATGGCATCTCCTGAATGAACGCCTGCCCTTTCCAGATGCTCCATCATTCCCACAACCTGTATTTCTCCGGAACTGCAGAGGAAGTCCATGTCAAACTCCCTGGCCCTTTCCATGAATCTTGATATGTGAAGCTCAACGCCCGAGCCTGATTCCTTAAGATTTGATACATATTCAGAAACTTCATCCTCCCTGCGAAGTATTTTCATCAGACTCCCCCCTATGATGAACGAAGATCTTATTATGACCGGCAGACCCAGCTCCCTCACTTTTTCCAGAATGCTGTCAGAATACCCTGCAACTGTCCATTCTGGCTGGAGAACTTCATTTTCCTGTAGATACTTTGAGAACAGGTTTCGATCCTCTATATTCATTATGGATTCGTATGATGTTCCAAGGATTATCTCCCTGCCATGGATTTCTGACAGGATTCCCGCCATGTTCTGGCCTGTCTGGCCTGAAAACTGGACAATTATGCCCTCAGGTTTCTTCATGTCGATCAATCCTGAAACATATTCGGGCACAAGAGGATCAAAGAACAGCTGTGCAGATTCATCGAAATCTGTGGACACAGTTTCCGGATTGGAGTTGATCATGAGTGGTTTCTTTCCTATTTTCCTCAGATACCTCACCGCCTTGACTGAACTGTAGTCAAATTCCAGGCCCTGCGCAATCCTGTTTGGCCCTGAGCCCATGATTATGATTGATCCCTCCAGGGGCCCCCCTGATTCATCCTCTTCCCCATATGTGGAATAAAGATATCTGGTTCCTGACCTGTATTCACCTGAGGAGGAGTCTATGATCCTGTATACGGGGAATATGCCAATTTTCCTCCTGATCTCAATCAATTCTTTCTCGGATATTCCGCTGCTCCACGAGATTATCCTGTCTGGAATTCCGGTGATCTTCAGTTCGCGTAAATTCTGCATTATTTCTTCCCTGTTCATTGAGAACAGCCTTCTGAGAGGCTCATATACCCTCATGAGTATTCTCTCATCCCATCCGGACATTTCAGAGATATTCTCACAGCTGTATCCGGACTTTATGGCATTTATTATGCATCCAAGCCTCACCCTGGATGGTGATCTTATGTGTTGTTCGATGTATTCAGCTGGAAGTTTCCTCATGAAATATTTCGAGAGATCAAGTTCCGTGGACACGATTGCCTTGAAGAAAGATTCTTCAAATGTCCTGCCAATGCCCATGGTTTCCCCCGTTGATTTCATTGAAACTCCAATATCATGCTCCTCAGGAAATTGCTTTTCAGGCCAGAGAGGTATCTTCACCACCACGTAATCCTGTGAGGGCTCAAAGGATGCAGACGTGTTCCCTGTGATGGGATTGATTATCTCCGTCAGGATCTTTCCTGTAATGAGCTCTGTGGCAATTTTTGCAATGGGATATCCCGTTGCCTTGGATGCAAGTGCAGATGACCTTGATGTTCTCGGGTTCACTTCCACAGTGTATATCTCATCCTTTTCATGATCGATGGCAAACTGCACATTGCATGCACCCTCTATCCTGAGCAGATCTGCAATTTTCAAGGCTTCCCTCCTCATCCTCTGATGGAGGCTGTCATGAATTGTCAGGGAGGGTGTCACCACGATGCTCTCCCCCGTGTGCACGCCCATGGGATCAATGTTTTCCATATTGCAAATCATTATGCTGTTTCCAGTGGAATCCCTGATGACTTCATATTCCATCTCAACAAGGCCCCCAAGTGCATGCTCTATCTCCATTTCCTTCTGCCTTCCCTCGGAAAACACGTGCGAAAAAAGTTCCTCAGCCTCCTTCCTGTTCCTTATGATTGCACCTGACTTTCCGCCAAGCGTGAAGGATGTTCTTGCCATGAAGGGGTAAAAATCAATGCCATCAAGTTTCTGCTTCCATGATCCTGCCTCTATGTTCATGGATTCAGGAACCCTGATCCCATTCAGCCTCATGAGCTCGTGAAAAAGTATCCTGTCCTCCGCCATTCTCACGTATTCGGGCTGCGTTCCGAGCACCCTCACTGAATATTTGTCCAGAACGCCCCTTTTATCCAGTTCAAGAAGCGTGTTCAGTCCTGTCTGGCCCGCCATGCATCCTATTATTGCGTTGATCTTCTCTTCCACTATAATTTTCTCCGCATTTTTCCAGTTCACGGTCCTGATGTATACCCTGTCGGCAGTATCGGAGTCCGTCTGAATGGTGGCAGGGTTTGAATTGATCAGTACCGTATAGGCCCCCATTTCCCTGAGAACCTTGCATGCCTGTGTGCCGGAATAGTCAAACTCTGCAGCCTGTCCGATGACAATGGGCCCTGCACCAATCACAAGAACCCTGAGATCATGCTCAGAGTTTTTCATAGAACATCATCCTCCTCAATCCCTCAAAGAAATTTCCGGGATCCACGGGACCCGGTGATCCCTCAGGATGGTACTGAACCGACATGATCTGGTTCTCCTGATCCACAGCCATCTCGCATGCTCCATCATTCATGTCCCACTGTACTGCCTTCAGGCCCGTTCCTTCCAGTGATTCTGAAGGTATGTGGTAATTATGGTTGTGCGAAGTGATATACACCCTTTTCCCGTCCGTGACTGAATGGTTGATTCCATGGTGCCCGAACCTCATTGCCTGCGCTTCCGCACCAAGGGCCCCGCAGATCACCTGGTGCCCAAGGCAAACTCCCGCTATGGGCACATTTCCCGCAGCATTCCTGATGAATTCCTTCACTCTTCCAAGAGAGTGGTCTGAAGGATTTCCCGGGCCATTGGATATGAACACAAGATCGTATTCATCATGATCACGAAGCCTGCTGTCAATATTCACAACATGGGTCTCTCCCAGATCAGTTATCCTTTTGAGGAGTGAATTTTTCGAACCGAGATCGATGTAGAGAATCTTTCTCTCCATTCCTGAATTCAGAATATATTCCTTTTTGGTTGAAGTTCTCCTTATGAGATCGTAGGTGCTGTGGCTCATGAACTCCGCATCCATATTTCCGGAACTGCTTATGATTCCCCTGACAGTTCCGGTGTCCCTGATGGTCTTGATGAGTTTTCTGGTATCAATCCCATAAATACCTGGAACCCCATTGTCCTTCATGATGGAGTCAATTGCTTCAAACCCCTTTCCATGAGGGATAACCGTATCCCTTGCAATTATGCCCTCTGCCTGGATCCTGCCACTCTGCATCGTGTCTCTCCAGAATTCATAGTAGAACATTGAGGGGAAAGCGAAGGTCATTATCTGGCCTGCATATGATGGATCTGTCATTGCCTCATAGAAACCGGAAAACGCTGTTGTAAAAATTACTTCACCAGGTGCATCGACGGATGCCCCGAATCCCTTCCCCTCAAAGGAAATACCACCTTCGAGGAGAAGGAATCTCCTCAATTCGGGCAACCTCCCTTAGAATCATGGATGATGTGCAGAGGACTTGAAAAACCTGTTTTTATTGATTTGTAACCGCACATTCTACTCTAAAAAGACCCATTCTAAAAACATATATAAATTGATTGGTCACTGATTTTTAAGACAGCCAATTTTTAAAAAGAATGAATTAATCGGGTCGTACGAGAAGCATAGTCGACAGGGGATTCATATACATCATGGGAATTTTTGCCATAATTTTCCCGATGATTTCACTCTATGTGAGCCTGAGGCTCTTTGCAAGAAGCAGATACTCATGGATCTTTCCCGCAATTTCAGTACTGTACTCCTTCATATGTTTCTACACTCTTTCCATTTTATGGAGCGTATCCAGTTTCCAGATCATATATGATCTTATCATTCCATTCATCCTTTCAGGATTCATCATTCTTCCAGCCATGAGGTACAGGCGAACATGGCTCAACATTGGAAAATGGTCAGTCCATGATGCATTCAGAAACCATTTTGCAATATATGCATCCTCGCTTTTGTTTTATTTCTTCATAATATTCTATACAGAGACACTCTGCTTCAAAACAGGAAACAACCTTGCAAATTTATTATTCTATGTGTTTGTCCTGATCCTCACCGTATACTATCTTATTCTTGGATTCGGAATTGCGGGAGTGGGAAAGGAGATCAAGAAGAAAAGGAAACTCATGCTATCTGGCCAATGATCTCCAGGGGCACTGACATGGTGACCACAAAATTAGGTTCATCCACTATTTCCCTTATGGAAAGGTTTCCAATCACGCTCAGGAGTATGTATGATTCCTGTTCCGACAGGCCCTTCTTCCCAAGATATTTTATCATGTCAAGCACGGCCATTTCTGCAGCCCTGTGAAGATCATCTGAAATACCTGATGCAGAGATCGTCCTGCCGGAAGAATGCTCCTCCGATATGATCATTGGTCTCTCCAATGATTCTTCCACTGTGCTGAATCTCACCTTTATTGTCGCCCCGGTCTCAATTGCTGTACCGCAGACTTCCCCATCACCCTGACTCCCATGGGGATCGCCAAAGGATACCAGTGCACCGTCCACATTCACGGGCAGCATCAGTGTTGAGCCTGCGCATATGGTTTTTGTGTCCATATTGCCCCCAAATGCCTGCGGAGGAATCATTCCGTATGTTCCATCCTTTGGGGCTGTGCCCACAACTCCAAGGAATGGCCTGTTCCTGATCCTGAATCCCTTCAGGAATGGATCTTCCACCTCCCAAAAGTTGGATGTTTTCTTCCATGTTATGAGTTTTCTGCCATACATGTTTTTTAGCAGCCCAAAATTGTCAATGATGGCACTCCACCCGTATTCACCTGTTTCTATGGATTCAATTTCAATCTTCAGGGTCTGTCCGGCTCTTGCACCTTCGATGAATATGGGGCCCACTGCACCGTCAAACTTTGATTCATCTATCTTTCCCATATCATCTTCCTTCATTCCAGGAATTATCTGGCTGACGGAGGAATCCGGAACGGTTATTTTCACCCATTCTCCCTGCTTCACCCTTGCAATTGGCTCAAGTTTGCCGTCCCACCTGAAATGAATATTCTCCACAGATTTCCCATTGATTTCCATAAGATCACAATATATGCCTTAATATTAAGATATTTTAGATTCCCGGTGTTAATATTTTTACCCTTGATGAAATGGGTGATTATGTTCGATGTAGGAATATTTCTTGCCGCTATGGGAATCACCCTTCTGGAAATGGCTGAGGCCTCTGCAGTGGGTATTGTTCTTGCCACAGAGAGCAGGAATACTGTTCCGTACCTTGCAGCTGCAGCAGGTGTAGTCACCATATTGATACCCACGGCACTTGCAGGAAATTACATACAGCTCTTGCCCATTTTCTATGTGAGGCTTGCATCTGCCATACTTCTTCTCTACTTTGGGCTTAAGCTGGTAAAAAGCGCAAGGAGATCCTTTAAATTCCAGATACAGGGGCCCCCGAAAAATTCACAGCATCATGATGAAAACGAGAAGGGAATAAATTTCACGGCCTACTCGGTTGGGATGACTGAAGCATTTGAGGCTGCAATCGTTCTTATAGCGCTGTTCCCTGAAAACTACAATTCCACATTGATTGGGCTCATAGCAGGAATCATTCTTGTCCTGATATTTGCATTTGTGCTGAGGACGAGCGTCAGGAAAGTGAAGCAGGCAATCATGAAGGTTGCAGTATCTGCCATACTTCTCACATTCTCGGCATTCTGGTTCACGGAAACTTTCATTCCTGTGAATGATCTGTACCTGATCCCTCTTTTCCTGATGTTCTTCGCTGCAGTTTATTTCGTGGGGAGCAGGGGAATTAAACCCTCTGGCACAGAGGCTTAAGCAGAATCGCCATAAAATAATGAAATATGAATTTCATGAACCTGAATTTAAAAAAAATAGGAATCATTTTCTTTATATTTTATAAAAAACTTTCATTATTCGTATACCGATAACACTAAATATAAAAACATATTGTTATTTTATGATTGAGTTGAGGGTTTCTCACCCGATAGAAAATAACAAATTAGAGGAAATCTTCAAGAAATATATGGATAAGATCCATTTTGTCAAGGGACATTCCACTGAAACAACAAAAATGATGACTATAATCGGGGAAAAACAGCCTCCGAACTCAAAAACACACATAACGTTCATGCTCTCATCCTTCTATGACAAGAATGGAGAGGAAATATCCTTCGGAAGACCGTGCTCGGAAACTAGCATTTTTGACATATGGGCCGGTGCTGCGGAAGCGGTGGAGGAGGAAATGTACAAGGAAATACAGAACATTTCAACCTCAGTCGGTGGAATTGTCATCAGGAAGCAGTCCGAACGCTCCCTTTAAAATTGTAACCTCAGACAATTCCAAGAATCATGAATGCTGAAAATATTATGGCAAGATACATGCCTGAATACTTGAAGAGTGCCAGTGAAGATTTCCTGGTAGGCTTTTTGAGGAAACTGATTGAATAAAAGATCAGCGGAACTGACAGCAGGATTGCAACAGTCAGATAAATTATTGAATTTTCCCCTGCAAAATACATGAGCAGGGAGAATGCGGAAAGCAGGAGAGCTGAAATGGTTATGGCCCATGAAGTGGCCCTTTCGGAATATACCACCGGCAGCATAGGTATTCGTGCACTGGAATAATCATCCCTGTAAAGATATGCAATGCTCCAGATATGAAACGGAATCCAGATTATCACAAGCAGAAAAAGAAGAAATGGAATTATTGAGAAAACATCCGTCACTGTATACCATCCTATCAATACCGGAAACCCTCCGGAAAAACCACCAAAAATTATGCTCCACGGAGTTATTCGCTTCAGGAGATAACTGTAGATAACCACATTGTCGAATATGCCTGCGAACATGAAAATGGCAGCATAATACCTCCCAAAAATCACAAGAGGAATGATGGCAGCAAGGATAAGGGAATATCCCAAGATCTGAGCTTCTGCGACTGTGATCTGACCTGCCGGAAGGGGCCTCCCTGCAGTTCTCCTCATCTTTGAATCTATGTCCCTGTCAATGTAATTGGTTATTGCCTCAGCACCAGCTGCCCCTGCGATTATCGTGAAAATTGCGAGAAGGATGAGTGGTGTTTTCTGTGCAATGTTTGCGCCACCAGCGATGATTGCTCCTACCGCTCCGACATAAACAAGAAGAGACCAAACCCTTGGTTTGGTATATTTGAAATATATCAGAATCCCCCTTTCAATTCCCATACATGATTATATATTTCCATAATATAAATCATAAGAAACATTTAAAATAAAAAGGGAACGCTTAACAAGTAATGCATAAAACTGATATAGTGATAAATATTAATCAAGTATGAAGATATTTTTTAATAGCGTAACTGAATTGAAAGATTTTCTCCGGGAGCCCAGAAATAACTCCATAGCAACTCTTCTTTTCATAACTGTTTTCCTGATCATAGGGCCCCTGTTGCCGGGAGTCAGCTGGTTCAGCCTTGGTGATTTCAGCCTGGACATGGTCAACTTCTTCCATACGGTGATGATTCCATTTCTTTTCCTTCTGCTGATTTTTTCTTCAGAGCTTCTCAACCTGATGCCATTTGAAAGGAAATTGGTGAACCTCAGCACATATCCCATCCTGTTATTGACTGCGCTTGGAATGGTATTATTTTATCCTGCAAGCACACAGACCGCCGATTATGTAATACAGGCCACGAGAGATGTCTGGATGCTGATTCTTGCACTGTTTTTCTTCATATCTCTCCTGATTCTTCCATTCCGCGACAGGGAGAGATTCAGGAAAACATGGGGTGCTTACTTCCTGATTCTCGTTGGTACGATATCTGTCGGAATTGCCTCCATAATGGGAATGATCTATGAATACGGATCCCTTTTTGGATTTTCATCCCTGTCCTGGTTCAACGATGATGTGACTGCATGGGGAGGATTGAATACCTTTTTGGGAAATGTCCTTACATCCCATTCACACCAGATGCTGCCCGCAGTGATGGCAGGGATAGTGGCTCTTGCCGCCCTGTGCTTTGGATATGATAAACTGCCAACCGTCAAAAGAAGCGTGGTGAATCTTGGGCTTATCATTGCAGTGATAGGAGTCATTTCCATGAGTTATCTTTACTTCATCTCATCTTTTGGAACATATACTATTCCCGCCATATTCACCTCAGGAACAGGTGGGATGAATGGGCTTGCCCTTGATGACAGCCAGACAGGAATTGTTGGAATCGGGGCCCTTGTTTCAATCATTGGACTTTATTATGCCCTTTCCACCAGGAGATCTGATAAATTGCTCCAGGCATCTGAAATGTTCACCTGGATTGCGACCATGGCAGTGATGATAGTGGTGGGATATTCCATAGAATTCAACGAGACATACTATGGGTTCGGTTCTTCCGGTGTACCACCGAATGGGGGTGCAGGTTATCTCTACGATATGGCATTCACTGATGGGCACCTGCTCTTCGCCTTTTTCCTCATGCCGCTTCTTGCAGGAATAATTCTGGTATTCATTCATTTTGTGAAGGAACAGGATAATGCGAAGAAAATTGTGTCATTATTTGCAGGTTCCGGCATTACCATAGGAGGATTGGGAGTTCTTGTGTATACAATGACGCTCTCATGGTATGTAGAGGCCATTGGCCTTGCCCTGATCATTGTGTCCATTCTCATAATGACCATAACATTCACAATGAATTTTTCAGGGAAAAGCATGACCTCTGCGAAAAAAATAGTGCCTGAAAAATAGGGAATGAATTGATTCCCTGCCAACTTTATTATTTTTACTTTTGACTTCTACTAAGAAAAATAAGGCTATGTCTGAAATATTCAAAATTTATTGATAAAATTCAGCAATGTGAAGGAATATATAAGCGCCGGGGGAGAGATTCGAACTCCCGATCCACAAAGGGAACCAGATCTCAAGTCTGGCGCTGTACCACTGAGCCACCCCGGCCTAAAGGATTATCTTCTCAATCTACCGTTAGCTCTTATGGATGGCCTGCTCTTGGCTGAGTTCTTTCTTCCAGTTCTGAGCCCCCTTCCCTTGTATCCGGCAGAAGTGAGTCCCCTGTAAACTCTTCCCTTGTTCTGTGGCTCAGATATCCATGATATGTGGCTATCCTTGTAAATCTCGGGCTTGCTCTTGTCCACAAGAATGATCTCATAGTATTTGTAAAATCCATCCTCACCAACATAGTATGAATTGAGAACTTCCATGTTAGGGAACCTGTCCGCGGCTCTCTCTTCAGCTATCCACTGTATGCTCTTCTTCCTTGTGAGCTTGGAATATGCCATTCTTCTTGGCCTTCTTCCTCCCATGATCTTGGGCCTGTTTGATCCGCCTCTCCTGACTCTTGATCTTACGACTACATATCCATTCTTTGACTTGTAACCAAGTGATCTTGCCCTGTCCAGCCTTGTCGGGTACTCAACTCTCTCCACAGCGTTACCGTTTCTCCACTCTATCATGCGCTGTCTCTGAAAAATAAGTATTTCTGATTTTTTAGGTGAATTCCAGCTTTCTGCTATCCTTCCATATAGATTCGAATGATTGACCATTTTATTCTACCTTTAAGTAAGTGCACCGTTATACCTTGCTATAATAAATAATTTTATGGCGACATCTTCAAAACTGGAATCATAAGGCAGAAAATATTTTGAAGAGCTTTCATTCTTACAAAAATCCAGTGGAATCCAAACAGGAATTGCTTTATGGAAGCTTAATTACCACATTAACAATTACCACACATGAAGTGCTCCCCATACAGGAAAAGATACGTTCTCATGAACGTGCTTAAGAGACCTGAGGGTGATGAACTGATCAGAAGCATGAACAGAATATTTCATGCTAAGGAGAAGTACAGGACTCAGACACATTCCATAATACTCACAGACCAGTTCCTCAAGGATCAGGTATGCAAGCATATTGAGAAATTCTCTTCGATTGCAACTATCATAACAGTGAGCGGCACAATAAAGAAATGCAAGAATACAATAGAAAATTTTGGAAGATCTCAATCTGCTGAAAGATAGATTTCCATATCGTCCTTGCTCAAGGGATCGAATTTTTTCCTCTTTTCTGATGCGTTTGAGTGCATTATCTCATCATAGCACCTCTCATTGAGCAAAGTGGTAAAATCCTCTTCTATCCCACCCGCAGATTTTGAGAGTTCCCTGAAATATGGCCTGTTCTCAATGGCATCTGAGTGCGATATGTGGAAGGCTATTTCCATTGCCCTGCATACCCTGTTTATGGCTGATCTGCTCTTCCTGGATTTGCTCATTGCTGTGAGATAAGTGGGAAAATCATACTTTGTATATCCACCATGTTTGTCTACCATGGTGAAAGTTGCTGCAGACAACTCATCCACATATCTCCAGAGTGAGTAATACCTCATCCTGGCAGCACTCCTGGATATAACATCAATTACAGAGATATAATCCTCTACTGTTTCCAGGGATTTTATTGTCTTACATTCCCTTGGTGCATTGGTGTTCATCCACTGCAGCAGGGTATCCTTATCAATATCGCTTTCCCTTACTAGCCGAAGGTTTCTGTCAAAATCTTCCCCACTGAGCACTTCCCTGATAACATTGAATGTTTCGCTTTTCCTGTCTCTCAGGCTTTCTCTCGATTCTCCTGATGAGAGTGCAAAGGAATAGGCATCATTCACAGCTCCCCTGATATCAGGAAGATTATTCCTGATTATTCCCTCTATGGATGATCTGGATACCTTCAATCTGCTTCTTGAACAGATATCCATTATTCTATCGGTCATCCTTGCAACTGCATTCTTATAATCAAGATCGTTTCTTCTCTTGTACATGGTGAATTCCACGACCTCACACATGGATATGATATCCTTTGCAGTGCTTCTTCTGTAGAAATCCCAGTACTCATTCATTGTAATGATAACCGGTACCCGGGTATTCCTCAATGTTTCCTTAATGGCAACATATCCTCCTGTTTCCTTGCCTTCGGTTCCCCTTTCAAATATATTGTCTGCTTCATCTATGAGAACCATTTTGTCAATTGCCCTTTTTTCAGATTGATCCATGAAGGAATCCAGTTCCATGTATACTGTGTATAATCCGGCAGTCTGATTCAGGAATTTTTCATTTCTGTATTCCGAGGAATTTACCTCCAGAATTTTCCAGTTCTTTTCCCTTGATATGACATATGCTGCAGAAGTTTTTCCAACACCCGGTGTGCCGTATAATAGAAGTCCCTTTTTCTTTGGATTGCCTGATTCCCATGCTGAAATCCAGTTTACGATCTTCTCCCTTGTTTCTCTGGACATGAGAAGATCATCCATAGTGGTTGGCCTGAGCTCTTCGCTCCATATGTCCATGATGAAGTGTAGACAATCATGCATAAAACCTTTGCCGGAATACCATAAGAAACCCCATGGGCAGGAATTTATACGGAGAAGCGTCTTAATCCTGTGTGGATATTTTTGCCCATATCCATTAAGAAAAAACCGTTTCAAATACTACGGATAAATAATAATACGAATATTTGCATACTGTGGGCATGAGAAGAATCAGTGCCTACAGTCCCCTGAGAGTGAGTTTTTCTGGTGGAGGGACTGATATAAATCCCTTTCTTGAAAAATACGGTACAAGTGTTGTAAACACAGCCATAGACAGGGGTGTATATGTGACCTATTCTGAGGACATGCAGCCACTTGAAATTTCTTCAAGGCATAACGTTAAGACAATAATTTTTGGAGACACCGAAGATGAGAGTTTCCAGGACAGTATAGTGAAATTCCTCATGGAATATGGAATAAAAACAGGAAGATTGTACATAAATGGTGAAGTCCCACCTGGATCGGGGCTTGGCTCCTCAAGTGCCATGATGACTGCACTGATAAGAGTCCTGAAGGAGATCAGGAATGAATACGATGGCCCGGAAAATCTTGCAAGGGAAGCATACCTTGTGGAAAGGGACTCCTTTGGAATCACGCTTGGAATACAGGATCCGTATGCAATTGCCTTTGGAGGATTCAAAAGCATGGAGTCCATGGGCAGCGAGCCGGATTTCTCATTTTTCAATGAAACAGAGATAATGGATAAACTGTCTGCAGGCATGATCATATGTTATACGGGAAACACAAGAGAGAGCACTGCGGTTCTGAAGGATCAGGTTGAAAAGGCCGAGAAAGGCGAGAATGATACCATCGATAAACTGGTGAGGATGAAGCAGATTGCGCGCAGCATGAAAAAATCGGTGGAAGATAATGACTGGCAGGGGTTCAATGAACTTATAAACAGCGGGTGGGAGATAAAGAAATCACTGGGAACAAAAGTTTCAGGCAAGAATATTGATTTTATAGTGAAAACTTCAATTGAATCCGGAGCCAGATCCGCAAGGCTCCTGGGTGGAGGAAGCGAAGGTTTTGTCCTTGCACTCTGCGACAGGGATAAACTTTGGTCCGTACAGCAGAGCCTTAAAAAAATATCAAAATTCGTGATGAGGGTGAGTCCTGTGGTGAATGGCACAGAACTCTTCACATTTTAGAGATTTCTTCGCTGTTCCTGATGTGCATGAGTATCCTGTAGGTCAGTCCCCATACTACATCTTCCCCATATTTCAGGCATGAACCTTTAATCGGATCGATTGCATCGACTCCACCACCCATGGAATACCATCCCCCATATTCCATTTCGTCTCCAGCTACAATATCAAGAATTGATTCTGCACTGCACAGAACCGGATATACCTTCAGGCCAGCAATCCTCATTGTATGAAAATAATCAAGCACCTTCAATACTTTCAGATTCGTAGACTTGGAACCGGTTTCTTCCTGAAATTCTCTCAGGGCACAGGTAACGGGATCCTCTCCCTCTTTCATGAATCCTCCTGGAAAACTCATGTCTCCAGACCATGGATCCCCCTCCCTTTTCTTTCTTCTCATGAGAAGCACCTTCCTGTCATGGATCACAACACAGACAGCAGCACTTTCCCTCATATATCTGCCAAATAAAGTCAGGAATCTTAACCTTTTCCATTTAACCTTCCTGAAAAAATTGGCAAAATCTATAATCGGTATCATGATCAACATGAATGAGCGGAATAATATCTATAGATAGAGAAAAAACAGCACTCGTCCTTATTGATCTCCAGAAAGGAATAGTCGAAAGGGAAACAAAACCATATACTTCAAAAACCGTCGTTGCGAACGCAGTGAAGCTTGTGAATAAGTTCCGTGAGAATAAAATGCCCATATTCTTCGTTCATGTTGACTTCAGGAATGCAGTTCCCCTGATGATGGAGAGCGATTCCACATTCAACAGGGGAAACCCGCCTGCAGACTGGGTAGACTTTGTGCCTGAGCTTGGAGTCACATCTTCAGATCTTGTTGTGACCAAGAGGCAGTGGGGAGCATTTTACGGAACAGATCTTGAACAGCAGCTGAGAAGGAGAAATATCAATACAATTGTTCTTGGAGGCATTTCCACAGCTTACGGTGTGGAGAGCACTGCAAGATTTGCGTACGAATTTGGATTCAGCCAGATTTTTGCAGAGGATGCAATGGCGGATATGTCAGAGGAAGCACACAGGATTTCTGTTGAACATGTTTTCAAGAGGATGGGCAGAGTGAGGGCCACTGAAGACATTCTTTCATCCATATAATGGAGCGAAAAATTCAGCGCACTGCAGATAATCCATATTGATATTTTATTTGCCATGGCATGAATGATGCATTTCGTAATGACAAAAGTATTAAAAAAATTTATATAGAAGTTTATTTTTACTACCTGATAACCATGATAGGCGGACAACCAATATTCATATTAAAAGAAGGCTCCAAAAGAGAGACCGGAAAGGATGCGATGAAAGCAAACATAGACGCTGCAAAAAGCATTGCATCAGCAGTAAGAACCAGCCTTGGCCCAAGGGGAATGGATAAGATGCTTGTAGATTCCCTCGGTGATATTGTCATAACAAATGACGGAGTCACAATCCTGAAAGAAATGGATGTTGAACACCCGGCTGCAAAGATGATGGTTGAGGTCTCAAAGACCCAGGATACAATGGTCGGAGATGGAACGACAACAGCAGTGGTTGTTGCAGGAGCACTGCTTCAGGAAGCAGAGTCCCTCATAAACCAGAATGTTCATCCAACAGTTATTGCAGACGGATACAGAATGGCTGCACAGAAAGCTAAGGAAATACTTGAGGATATAGCAACAAAAGTAGAGATCAATGACAAGGAAAATATCATAAAAATGGCTTCCACATCCCTCAGCAGCAAGGCTGCATCTGGAAGCAAGGAAAAACTCAGTGAAATTTCCTATGAGACAATAAAGGCCATAGCTGAGAAGTCCGGAAATGGCTACAAGGTTGATATGGATAATGTCCAGATAGTCAAGAAGCAGGGCGGAGAAATAGATGACACAACACTCATATATGGTATTATAGTGGACAAGGAAAAAGTTCACCCTGGAATGCAGGACTCTGTGAAGAATGCAAAGATAGCAGTTCTCAATGCTGCACTTGAAATCAAGAAGCCCGAGTTTGATACAAACATTAGAATTGATGACCCGACAATGATACAGAAATTCCTCTCACAGGAAGAATCAATACTGAAGGAAATGGTCAAGAAAGTCAAGGAAACAGGAGCAAACGTACTCATCACACAGAAAGGAATTGATGACCTGGCACAGCATTACCTTGCAAAAGAGGGCATATATGCAGTAAGGAGAGTCAAGAAGAGCGATATAGAGAAACTTTCAAAGGCCACAGGAGCTACAATTGCATCATCCATTGATGAATTGGCAGCATCAGATCTGGGCAAGGCAGAACAGGTAGAGCAGATCAAGATAGGCGACGATTACCTCACATTTGTAACTGGATGCGTGAACCCAAAGGCTGTTTCGCTTCTTGTAAGGGGTGGAACTGAGCACGTTGTTGATGAGATTGAGAGATCCATAGTGGACTCCATCCATGTGGTTGCCGCAGCCATAGAGGACGGCAAATATGTAACAGGCGGAGGATCAGCTGCAGTTGAGATCGCAGTGAAGACAAGAGAGTACGCAGTAAAGGTTGGCGGAAGACAGCAGCTTGCCATTGAAAAATTCGCAAACGCAATGGAAGAAATACCAAGGGCACTCTCTGAAAATGCGGGAATCAACGCAATAGACATACTCATAAACCTCAGGAACGAGCATGCAAAGGGCCACAAGAAATTCGGAATAAACCTCTACACAGGAAACATAGAAGACATGGAGAAAGCCGGAGTCATAGAGCCCATAAGAGTTGGAAAGCAGGCAATAGATGCCGCAACCGAGGCTGCAGTCATGATTCTCAGGATCGATGACGTTATTGCAACCAAGGGATCAAGAGGCGGATCTCCTCCACCAGGCGCAGGCGCTGGAGAGGACTAAAATCCCATTTTTTTATTTCTCATATTCGCTTTGAGATCTTATCGAAAATACCGCTATTCCCAATAAACTCACAATAAAGAGAATAATTCCCATAAGATTTATCTCTAATTCCAATAAGTGCAATTCCTGATAGTTTAAAATTTTTATAAAACCAAATTCGATTAAATAAATCATAAAAAAAACACTTGCTGAGATAATTTGACCAATAATGTAAATGACTCCAGCAATTTTCATTCCGGATGAATTTTTTTCAATTCCAATTTTTATGAAGCCAAATTCAAAGATGAGTGAAACAACAAAGATGACTGTGTAAATCAAATTATCTATATAGTTTATTGTTTTGAACAGGAAGAAAACGTGAAGAAAAATTAATGGAAATACCATAAGAAAGAGTATTATTCTAAGTATGGCAGCAATCAGAGCAGCAATTTGCTCTGCCTTAAAACTGTAATAGCCACCAGACAGTTTAGAATATGCATTTCCAAGGAAGATAAGAGATAAGGAGTAGAGGAATACAGGAATTGCAGTCAGGTATCGAGAGTTGATTAAGCCTACAAAGTTATAGAATAAATAATAATTTAGAAAAAAAGAAATAATCATTGAAAATAGTGCTATCACTGCAAAATTCCTCAATGAAGAATAATCTATGTTTTTCAATGGAAATTTGTATGAACATGTTACACAATAGTTTGCAGTCTCAATGTTTTCAGTTTGACATTTTGGGCAGAACACTCCGGAAAATATAAGCATAATATAAAAATTTTTAAGTTGATGAATAATTTATGTCAAAATAATTGAAAAATATTCAATTTATTTTATTAATTGCTTTTCTCATTACAAACTCAAGATCATCACATGAAAGACAGGCAAGATCATTAAAGGGCAATTCCAGCAGGTTGATTATTCTCTCACCCAAAAAATATCCAGTTTCTTTCCAGCCTTCGACATCGAACCATGAACCGAAGAATCTGTTGGGTTCCCTTCCTGCTTCCACATCTGAGAGAAATAATTCGGCGAGATGGGAAAGATTTTCTTCACACCATTCAGCCCATCCCGGTTGCCCCAATGCCTGATGCCAGTTTTCAGGTAGAGATGAAAGCGATTCAAAATACTGGGCAAATCCCTCCTCATACAGAGTCCAAAATGATCCCTTCCCATTATTGATTTTTCTTTCCCTTCTTAACTTATAATGAATTATGTGGCCCATTTCATGCAGAATGAGTCCTTTTAAGGCCATTTCACCCTCCCATCCCAAATCGACTATATTTTCAAGTCCGAAGAGAATTGCAGGTTGTGATTTGTATTCCGTGGCCCATCCTGCTCCGTTTCCTAAACCAAAAAAGATCATGAAAGTCATACCTGGCAGCTGAAATTTCAATATTTCAGGATCGTTGTACAGATCCCTGATGACCTTCCTGAGATTCGCACATGCATGTTCCATTTCCCTGATCCTGTGTTCATTAACAGGAAATATCTTATCTCTTGCTATATCCTTCCAATTGAGTCCGGATTCTGAGTAATCCTGTACAATTTTTTCGAACAATTCCGGATAATTTGATTTGTAGTAGTTTTCCCAAGTCTTAATCTCTTCACTGACACTGTCTTTTTCGTTTTTATTCCAGTATTCCATGAACTCCGGAAAAGTATCTATGAGATCAAATTCATTTTCCATATACAATCCATCGGGTATGAATCCACCAAATCAACATATGAAATAAATTTTTAGATCGTGAACTATACAACTACTTGATGAAACATGCGAGAGTTTGATCCTGTTTGTGTTACCAATATAATTACATGGGAAAATTTAATTTTTCTCCCTTGTATAGATAATTATTGGGAATGTTTAAGTAGTTACCCATATTATATAGATAATGGGTACAGCTATTGTAAAAATGGATAAAAGTGGAAGAATTCATATTCCAACTTCACTCAAGGATGATCTGGGACCTAGATTTATTATAACCAGACTTGGAGATAAGTTAATCCTTACTAGTATTCCAGAAGACCCAATAAAGGATCTTGAAGAAATGGGGAAAGGTATCCCTGATAAGACCATGATGGAGTTGAAGAAAGAAATTCTGGAAGAGGCTTACGATGACATACGCTGACACTGATTTCTTTTTAGCACTGCTTAAGCCAACTGATTGGCTGAAGAAAAATGCAAGAAGGATTTTGGAAGAAGAGCAGGGAAGAATTTACACTTCAGAGACTACTTACATTGAACTTATGCTATTAGCCAAAAGATACGGACTTGATCCGGTGAGAATTGC
The DNA here is from genome assembly GCA_021822985.1 of Thermoplasmata archaeon. Taxonomy (GTDB): domain Archaea; phylum Thermoplasmatota; class Thermoplasmata; order Thermoplasmatales; family Thermoplasmataceae; genus Cuniculiplasma. Next base: position 26,586 of record JAKAPZ010000013.1, read on the forward strand.
GATTGATGTTATGGCAATATGCAATGAGACAAATGGTGAGTACCAAGCTGCTGCTGAACTAATAACACAAAATGTAGGAGTTTTTGATTCCTTTCATGCTGTTCACTCTGACGGAAAAATAATAAGCTCAGACAAAATTTTCAGGAAATTGGGCATTAAACAGGTTGATTTGACCGATGGCAAGAGTGGCGAATAGTAATCACCATTTTTTCTGGGATTAGAACTCAGAAAAATTTTCTCATCAACCATAGTTAGGGTCGCTTGGTCAAACCTCAAAACTGAAATTGCGAAAAACGCCTGAAAATGAAGCAATAATACAATATTTCCAAATTGTTTGTTTGACAGAAGATAAAACACATGCCAGGATGAAAAATAGCAGTTATTGTCACATCAAAAATCACTATTCTTTATCACAAGCAACTGGAGGGATTTGAACCCCCGACCTGCTGATTACGAATCACGATTAAGTGCTTGATTTAACAGAGAAAGTTGTCTCTGGTAAATCAGTATATTTCCAGATGTCCATTTCGTACTATGCCTAATCGCTTGACAATTTCTGTTTTGAGTTCATTATCTCTCTTTTTTCCTCTAGGGGCATCCCATCAATCAGGAAATGCAATTTTTTAAACTCATTCTTTATTGAATCAAGGACTTGCCTTATCGCATTGCCAGAGGCATATCCATCACTGATTATGCATAGGAAAGCATTTTCGCACACTTTCTCTTCAACTGCCAATTTAAGCATCTGGCACTGTTTTCTCAGTCGTTCGATCTCTCCTTGCTCTTTTTTGCTCATTTCCTGAACATTTTTAGTTTTAGGATCCACATTTAACCAATATTTCAATTCCGCAAAAATTAGGAATGGATCATTATCATCTTTGCTTGCGACATCAAGTTCTATGTCAGGTACGAAAGAAATTTGCTCTGTTTCTTTTTCTAGTCGAAGTTTCAGTTTTTTAATTCTTTGCGCGAGTTCCGGAAGGTCCCTAAAAGTTCTGTATCCAAACTTAAACTGATTTTTAACAGTGATGTGCCTATCTTTAAAGGAATTCTTTCTAAATTCTTCACGAAGGAGACATAAGAACTCCGTTTCCAGGTCAGCCTCTGAAAAAAAACTTGGTGGGTATGAGTATAGCCCTCCATCTTCGGATTTGATTATATGTTCTTTCCAGTCGTCCTTGTAAGTTTTAACTACTTTAATCCACACATTTTGAAAAGTACCGATTATTTCATCCACTCCTATGTAACTCACTCCGAGTTAAATATTTTCCTTATTTGTTGTGATTCTGAATATTGCAAAAGAGACCTTACAATTGTTATACTTGCGAGCCCAAAAAGTCAGATAAGTTACTCATTCAACTCCCTATGTATTTATTATGGTTTCACACAGAAGGTTGGTGTTCAGATTTCATTATGTTTCTTAGTGTTCTTATAATAATGTTTTTTCCTTTTGGAATCCTTTCTTCTTCCTCTTTTTATCTCTGCGTCACTCCACTTCCTTGCCCAGATTATCTCATTTTTTTCGATCCAATAATGCGATTTACAGGGAAGGCTCCAGTTTCCAATAGAAGGGTAGAGTGATATCTCATCCCTGTTCCATATCAGAGACCAATCGGTAGGTTTCAAAGGTGTCACGACAGTCTCACCACACCCCGAAGCGCATTTGTGAACTGCAGTTGCGTATGGAATAGATATGTAGAGCACCCCATCTTCCAAATCGTCTGGGATATATTCTACGAACTCAGATCTGATTGATTCAATTTTTGTCATCTGTTTCCTCGTTTGTAATTATGTTAACAGATATCCCGTAAACTGTGTGATGTTCGTGTTGAATATCTGCATAGAATCCACACACTTTTTTCCATTTAATTACTGCAAGAACTGCATTCAGAGCATTCATTTCTGAAATCTGAATATTGCTCGAATACTGGTTTTCTTCATCACTTGTATATGGGACTCTTGATTTTAGATGCCCACTAAAGTCAGGTGTACTTGTAGTAACTCTGACTAGACCACCTATTGAACCATTCTGTATGTTAAGACCCATTCCCACATCGACAAATGAAATCTTGTTTACAGTCAGAAATTCCTCAATCTTTTGCTTAGAATCCCCACTATCTAGACAAAGAAATACAAAACTCATTTCTTTCAGATTTTCAAAATTGGATTCATCTACATATTGAAA